>JAYUJY010000253.1:0-53446 GCA_043764895.1 Synechococcales cyanobacterium
GTGCCGCTGGTGGGGCGGTTGATCGTTTGGATGGGGGATGATGGGGGGGGAACGGGGATTTGGGATGATGCGTTGCTTCGCTTAACGCATCCTACGTCGGATGGTGGGGATTTGGATGTTGGGGATGGGTTTTCGGGGGCGTGGGGGTTGATTAAAAAGATGTGGTGGTTGGAGGCGATCGCACTCCAAAATTTGACGAGGAATTCGATCGGGTCTTTTTCGCAGATTTCAAGGCTGCCGACGGGTTCCATGCCTTCAAAATATCGATGGGTGCCAAATCCTAAGAGCCGATCGCTGCCGATCGTATTCGCAACCTGTAAGGCATTTTGAAACCCGACTGAACTCTCAAATACAGACGAAAAAACACGATCGATGGAATGCTGGGAGCAAAATTGTTCTAACCGCGATGGATATCCTGCGATCGACGGTTTGATTACAAATACATCTCGCCATCCTCTTGCATAGCAGTCTTCAAGTTGTATGTACGTCGCAGTGGATTCGTCTAGCGCTAGCAATGTTGCAAATTCATGGCTTAATGTTAATAAATCATCAAAGCATTCTATCCCCAAGGGCTGTTCTAAAAATTCAATGCAGGGGTGTCGATCGCATTCTTCTAACCATTGCCGTGCTTCAGTCAAATTCAAGCCACCATTGGCATCTAGCCGCAGGACTGCATCGTGAGGAAGCCTGTCGCAAAGTTCTTTAAAGAATCCTAATTCATCCGCAATATCCGCTGTCCCAATCTTCCATTTAAACGATCGTATTCCTGTCGCATACAACGCTTCCCACTGTGTCAAAGCACCTATTCCAGCGGGCAATAATTCAGCAAACAATCGACCCGTCTCTCTCTCCAATCCATCTCTTTCTTCTTCAACCGAGGACACTAAGGGGGCGATCGCCATCTCAAAAGCAAACTGACAGCATGGCAACGCATCCGGCACCGATCGCCAGTCCTCAATCACACCGCCTAACCCCGTCAGAAAGCCGATCGCCTCCTCCATTGTCTCTGACCCAAACCAAGGCAATGGTGCAATTTCACTGACTCCCACTCGACCCTGTTCATCCATCAAAGCAACGATAATGCCCTCGCGAACAGACCAAGTGCCATGGTAAGTCTCTAATGGGATGGCAAACGATCGGGAATAGGGTTGAAATGAGACTTTAAACATACGGCACCTAAGTCGGTCGCTAATAATCTGGATTAATGTGCCAAGCACTCGATGCGGTCTGCTAAACCCTGCTTGTTAGAGCCATTTAGCGTTTTTATAAGTTGGTGACCCATTATTTCAGCCAGTAAGACAGGAACTGCATTCCCAATTTGTCGCATCGACTCTCCCCATCCACCCTCAATCACAAAATCATCAGGAAAAGTTTGTAATCGTTTTGCTTCAAATACAGTTAAGTAACGAACCTCCCCATCTGAAAATCGAATCATGTTTTCTCCACCAGGGACACCGTGATCGCCTGCTTTGATGGTTTTCGCAGGTAAGTCTAAAATACTTCCAGTATGTCCCGGATAAATACGTGCTCCAGGACGAAAGATATGGTCACTCATTCCATGCTTGGACATCGGATCGGGCAGATGGCCTAGAACATCTCTTACCGTCTTCCAGGGCATTAATTCGGGTTTAATCCTCCCCTGTTTTTTCATCATTCGATCGATTCTATCTTTCATTGATTGATCGATCGATGGACGTTCTGATTTAGAGATGTTATGCCGCTCCCAATATTTTTCTGTAACGTACATATCCCAAAATAACCGATCCGACGAATGGCTTTCCGGTGGAAATCGCCATAAACAATTCAAATCAGATCTGATTCCAATAATGACAACTCGTTCACGGGTTTGCGGTACGCCGTAGTTAGCTGCATTGATTAGTTTAAACTGTAAATTATATTTAGTACCTGCATAGAATAGATGGCTCAAACCCTGAAGCTCCCCTAAGTGTTTCTGCCAATCTAGATTTGAATCTGAGCTTGATTTTATGGGAAAATCTGGGTAAGTCAATCTAAGAATAATATAGTTAAAGTAGTCAGAGAATGTTTGACGAAGTAAGCCTTTAACATTTTCAAAAATGAAGGCTTTAGGTCGCAGTTTTTCGATCGCACGAATTGCGTAGGGAAACATATCACGACGATCGCGGTCGCCTTGATGCTTGCCACCGAGTGAAAATGGCTGACAGGGAGGTCCGCCTGCAACAATATCGATATTGCTTAATTGCTCTAGGTCAAAATCTTTTATATCTCCAAAGAAAACGTTCTTCGCCTCGAAATTTTGACAAAGAGACGCATAAGCATATTTATTCTGTTCAACAAGGGTGGTATGTTTGAACCCTGACAATTCAAGCCCTTTAGCTAAGCCCCCCAATCCTGAAAATAGTTCTAGGGAATTCACGATCGTTCCTCCATCGTTTTGAAGTGACGTTCAATCGTTGAAACCTTCTGTAGATGTGCTTTTTTCTGTCAAACGAGATGAAATTCATTGGTGCAAAATCGACCTAACCTTAGGAAAACAGTCGTGTAATATTGGCATACTTAGAGACTACTTGAATTATTCTTGATAGTTTTTCCAATGCTGCGGCTGCTTGAAACGATGCACGTCTGCGATCGTCTGTGCCCATCCATCCGCTAAGGATTCCCAAATGAGATGGCCCTTCTCTGGAGTTGCAGTCGTCGCATCGCCAATTACGCCGCTTTCACTGATATCCCTCGTTACCCAAGGAATGGGAAGGTTGCGTTCTAGGGTCAATAGGCTATTTTCGGGGAGTCCGTAGGGATATTCACACACCGCTCGATCGAACTTCACTTGATCGGGCAAAATCGCCATCATCAAACTCGTCTCAGCGTCTCCCGCATGAATGCCAAGCTGGGCTTCTTTTTCAGTTAGAAGCTGTTTGGTAATATTCGGGACGCGCCAAGTAAAAAAGGGAAACACTTCAAAATCGTTATATTTCACATGCAAATCTCGCGCCACAATGTCCATGATTTGCGGCTGGCCGCCGTGAGAATTCATCAGCACCCATTTGCGAAAACCCGATCGGTAAAGGCTGTCTCCCGTTTCCATGAGAACCCGAATCAACGTCTCCGCTGATAGCGAAATGGTCCCTGGAAAATGCCAATGTTCGTTGGATTTACCATAGGAAAGCGGCGGCATTGCAAAGGCAGGAATGCCCGAATCGAGCCGCTCTAACGCTTTCCCCAAAACCGCAACCCCAATAGCCGAATCCACCACCAGCGGCAAGTGTGGACCATGCTGCTCGATTGCGCCGACAGGCTGAATAATAACAACCGTTTCCCGTGATGGCATGTCGCGAATATCGGTCCAGGTCAGGTATGGGAAAAAACGATCGGGGGGAATGAAACTATGCATTAAAGACAGCCTGACTATAATTGAAGCTGTTTCATCGGATTCAGCTTAGTTCTTAGGCTACCAGATTCTGGGGGAGCGATCTGGTATATTAGGTGCGAAATTGAGCGCTCTTATCGACCTTTACCTAACGCACTTAACAGGAACGACTTGCCATGACGACTCAGCTAAACGTGGGACTGCTCTTCGGGGGACGATCGGGAGAACATGAAGTCTCTATTATCTCAGCCGGGGCGATCGCTAAGGGGTTAGCCATGGGTGAGAATGCGGTGCGTTACAGGGTGAATCCGTTTTATATCTGCAAGAACGGTGCGTGGGTCTCGGGGGATGCGGCCCAGACGGTACTGGAGAGTCAGTGCGCTATGGTGACCGATGATGCCGTCCGACCCAATCTTTGGCAATTTCCCGCAGGCGTGGAAGAGATTGATCTGTGGTATCTGGTCTTGCACGGTCCGAACGGGGAAGATGGGACGATTCAGGGATTGATGGAGTTGATGCAGGTGCCCTACGTGGGATCGGGCGTGTTGGCGTCCTGCGTAGGCATGGATAAGATTGCGATGAAGATGGCCTTTGCGGAGGCGGAATTGCCTCAGGTGAAGTATTGCGCGGTCAATCGATCGGACATTTACTCTGACCCCTGTCGGTTTCCAAAACTTTGTGATGACATTGAAACGCAGCTCGGCTATCCCTGTTTTGTGAAGCCTGCAAACCTAGGATCGTCAGTGGGGATTTCCAAGTGCCGCACCCGCGCTGAACTGGAAAAGGCGCTAGATGAGGCCGCGAGTTACGATCGACGCATCATTGTCGAGGCAGGCGTAACTGCGCGGGAAGTAGAGGTGGCCATCCTCGGCAACGACCATCCTAAAGCGTCGGTGGTGGGGGAAGTGACCTTTGACAGTGATTTCTACGATTACGAAACCAAGTACACCGCAGGCCGATCGCAGACGCACATTCCGGCAAATTTATCCGCAGACGTGGTGTTGCGGATTCAAGACATGGCCATTCAAGCCTTTAAAGCGATCGGCTGTGCCGGAATCAGTCGGGTGGATTTCTTTTACTGTGAAGCAAGCGATGAACTTTTGATTAATGAAGTCAACACGCTCCCCGGATTCACGTCTATGAGCATGTATCCACAGCTTTGGAATGCGAGTGGAATCGAGTTTTCGGACTTGGTTCATCAGATTGTTCAACACGCACGCGATCGTCATCCGCATCGGCATTAACAATCCTCCCTTCAAACCCAGTGCTAAACGCTAGGCATTAGTGTGACAAGGTGCGTTACAATTCTTGCGTTACAAACTTTTAAGAATCTCCCCCGGAGCCACCGCCCATGTTGCGCCTCGAAAAAATCAGCAAAATCTATCCGACAGGTGAAGTGCTGCGCGACATTAACTGGGAAGTGAGACCGGGCGATCGCATCGGCCTTGTGGGCGTGAACGGCGCAGGCAAGTCCACGCAGCTCAAAATCATCATGGGCGAAACGGAGCCGACCGCTGGCAAAATCGTCAAGCAATCCAGTCTGCGCATTGCCTATCTGAGTCAAGAGTTCGACGTGGACCAGACGCGCACGGTCCAAGATGAGATGTGGCGGGCGTTTGGGGAGGCAAATAATGTCCATGAGGCGCTCTCGAAGGTGCTGAATGCCATGGAGTCCGCTGATCCGGATGAACTCGACAAGTTACTCAATAAAATGGATAAGCTGCAACGGCAGTTTGAAGGGCTAGATGGCTACGGCATTGAAGCGAAGATTGGGAAAATCTTGCCGGATATGGGGTTTGATATTGCAGATGCCGATCGCTTGGTGAGCGAATTTAGTGGCGGCTGGCAGATGCGGATGAACTTAGCGAAGGTGATTTTGCAGGAACCGGATTTGTTGCTGCTGGATGAACCGACGAACCACTTGGATCTCGATACGATCGAATGGCTCGAAAAGTATCTGATCAGTTTGAATACGCCTATGGTGATTGTGTCCCACGATCGCGAGTTTCTCGATCGTCTCTGTAACAACATTGTTGAAACCGAACGCGGCGTTTCGGCCAGCTATCAGGGCAACTACTCCAGTTACCTAACTCAAAAAGCAGAGCAGAAACTAGCTCAACAGTCCGCCTACGAACGCCAGAAGAAAGATCTCGATAAGCAACAGGAATTTGTAGATCGATTTCGAGCCTCTGCCGCCCGTGGTACTCAAGCAAAGAGCCGCGAAAAACAACTGGATAAAATCGAACGCATCGAAGCGCCCGATCAAAAGGTTAAAGCCCTTCGATTTAAGTTTCCAGAGGCTCCTCGAAGTGGTCGAGAAGTAGTCGTGATTAATAATTTGACGCACTTCTTCGATGAGAAACTGTTGTTTTTGGGGACGGAGTTGCTCATTGAGCGGGGTGATAAGATTGCGATCGTTGGGCCAAACGGGGCGGGTAAATCAACGCTGTTGCGCCTAATCACCGGAAGCGAAACGCCTTCGGAGGGAGCGGTTGATCTTGGCGAGCACAATGTTATCGTGGGCTACTTCGAGCAGAACCAAGCTGAAGCCCTCGATCTTGAAAAGAATGTCATGACGACCATTCATGATGAAGTTCCGACTTGGACCAATGAAGAAGTTCGTGGAATCTTGGGTCGGTTCCTGTTTAGCGGTGAGGCAGCGCAGAAGAAAGTGGGGTCACTGAGTGGAGGTGAGAAAGCGCGTCTAGCCTTGGCCAAAATGCTGCTGCAACCCGTTAATCTCCTAATCCTCGACGAGCCGACCAACCACTTAGATATCCCTGCAAAAGAGATGTTAGAAGGGGCGATCGGGGCTTACGATGGCACGGTGATTATTGTGTCGCACGATCGATACTTTGTCTCACAAACGGCGACGAAGGTGGTCGAAATCCGCGACGGGGAATTCCGGTTGTATCGCGGTGATTTCAAGTATTACCAAGACAAAGTTGCTGAAGAGAAAGAGTTATCTAGCTTGCAGGCGATCGAGGCTGAACGTAAGGCGAAAAACGATCAAAAACGTGAGAAGCAACAGGAAAAAGATAAGGCTCGAAAGGAGAAGCAATCGGTGTCTTAAAGGTCGTTTGAAACGCCTCTTAGTGGGGATCGGAATTGGCCGTTCTCCTTTACTATCGTGACAGATTTCGATCGCACTCTTCAAAAATCATGTTGAGAATTCCCAGGATTTTTGGCAAATTTTCAAGTGAGTAGAGCGATGTTTCGTAGACTTGATTTTCGAGAGTGAACTTATAAAACTTCCAGCCTTCTCCATTGGTAACGATGCCAAAGACTTCAATCGATCGTCCGTCATTGTTGTTACTCCATTGGCAAGCTTGCATTTCAACCAGGCATTGGGCCAGTCCCTGCTCAAAGTTATCTTTTTTGGCTTCTACGACACACAGCATTGGAGCGCTGATGTATCCGATGTTTTCAGTGATGAGATAATCAGCCGCTCCCCGTGCGATCGCACTTTCGAGTGCGCCCCCTTTCCAAACCTTTAGATTGGGGAAGTCTGTTGTCGCTTCGACGAAGATTAAATCAATAATCAGTTTTTTACTTTCTTCCGATCGTTCTAAATCAAAACTTTGATGGAGGCGTTTTAGATAGTTTTGAAACGTATTAGAGGGTTGAATTTCCTCAAATTTTTGATTGTCCCATGGGTTTAATCGACGTAAATTCAGAGCTTTGTAAGCCGTGTCTAACCTGAATTTTGAAAATGGGATTTTTTGGGGCTTGGGTGCTTGCTGTGACTTCATTCGTTAATTCATCCAAGATTCGAGGGGAAATGAGATCACTTCTTGAAGGCGGGTAAAGTCACTATCATGAGAAACTAAGATAAAACCGTGGTGAATATCAAGCAGTGTTGGGTTCTGCATAATAATTTGACTGCAATGATTGGTGTCGAGAAGGTAACTCATGCAATGTGACGCTATCGATCGAATGGATTATCGTCTACATGGCTTTCTGCAATTGATCGACTGTCATAGACTGCCGACAAGCAAGCTTTAAAATCATCTCCTTGCCAGGTTCCAACAGACTTAAGGGCCGCTAAAATGGATGCCCCTGTACTCGATCGTTCTGACATTGATTCAGATAGAGGATGAATCATAGTATCCAGATAGTGTCGAATTTTGGGAAGTTCATCCTCCGAAATCTGGTCGAGTTGGTCATGAAGATTTTGACGTAATTCCAATAAACTCATACGGAACCTCTCAAATCTGTACTCCACTTCTCATTATACTTGCTCAGACTCTAGGCGATCGACACCCTCATTAGGAGTCTTCTTCGATTCCAGCGAGGGTTTCATAGAGCGTGAGCACTGAAATAAAATCCAACTCACCTTTTCCCTGCGCCTGTAATGCGTTCATGAGTTCTGCCACATGGGCGCTACCGGGAAGCGAAAGTTTTTCTTGCATTGCCGTTTGTAATACTATATTCAAATCTTTACGAAACAAGTCCAGCTTAAAGCCCGGTTGGAAATTTCGATCGAGCATCTTTCGACCGTGAATCTCCAAAACTTTACTCTGCGCAAATCCACCGAGCAACGCCTCCCGCACTTTCTCCCCATCAACCCCCGACTTCTTCGCCAACGTCAAGGCTTCCGCCACACCTTGAACCGTGTGAGCGACCACAATTTGGTTGCAGGCTTTCGTCACTTGGCCCGATCCCGCTTCTCCGATGTAAACAATATTTTTACCCAGGGCTTGAAAAATAGGAAGAGCACGATCGAACGTCTCGGCATCTCCGCCCACCATAATCGAAAGCGTTCCCTGCTGCGCCCCAATATCACCTCCTGAAACTGGAGCATCCAGCGCACTGACGCCTAGCTCCTTGAAAGCGGCATAGACCGATCGGGACGTGGCGGCGGCAATGGTAGACATGTCGATAAAGATCATGCCAGCGCGAATGCTAGAGAGAACGCCAGTGTGGGAAAAAACGATCGCCTCGACATCCGGTGAATCGGACACGCAGGTGATCACGACATCGACTTGGGCTGTTAACGCTGCCGGAGACTCAGCTAACGTTGCCCCCGGAGTGTATAACGCGTCCATTGCTGGCTGGCTTCGGTTGTAGACGGTGACGGGATAGCCTGCGTTTAGGAGATTTCGGACCATGGGCTGGCCCATAATTCCTAAACCAATAAAACCGATTTTGGGGAGGATGCTCATAAGAAAATTTGAACGGTTATGCTTTGGCTATTATGGGTTGGATTGGATCTGGATATGGATTTTTATACGTCAGCGTCGGTTTTTATGCTTATGCCGATCGATTCTCCGTCGGGTCTTACCCTGTTGGTGGGACTGGGTATTGTGACCGGAACCGTCGCGGGTATTTTGGGGATTGGAGGAGGGCTGCTGATCGTCCCGATGTTGACGCTGTGGCCCGTGGCTCTCGTTCAGGCAACGGCGACGAGCTTACTAGGTGTGATGGTGAGTGCGATATCCGGAAGCTGGCAAAATTGGCAGAAGAAGGAACTCAATCTGAAACGATCGATGGTGCTAGGTCTCTTTGGTTTGCCGACGGCACAAGTGGGCGCATGGCTTGCCAATCGGATCAGCGATCGGGTGATGGCGTTTTCATTTGCGGCATTTTTGGTGGGAATGGTCGGTCTGGTGGCATGGAAAAAACGAATTCAGCAAAATCCTTCCTCCCAGAACAGATCACAAGGCATTCCTCTCATCGGTTTGCTCGCAGGATTCTTATCAGGGCTATTCGGCGTGGGCGGCGGGGCTGTGATGGTGCCACTCCAGATGGTGGTCTTGGGAGAACCCATTAAGTCAGCAGTGCGAACGAGTTTAGGGGCGATCGCGCTGGTGGCAATATCGGGATTGGTCCGCTATGGAATCCAAGGAAATGTCCTGTGGCTGCCGGGATTTGCCTTGGCCCTAGGTGGAATGATGGGCGCACAAATAGGAACCCGCGTCTTAGGGCGACTCAGTAGCGATCGGGTCAATCAGTGGTTTCGAGTCTTATTGATCCTCCTGGCACTATACATGACTTGGCGCGGAATCCGGGGACGTTAGGCCGATCGAAGTGCTTGAATCTCTGCAACCGATAATCCGGTAGTCACTGCGATCGTTTCATTATCTAGCAGCTCTAACAAACGCTGTGTGATTTCAACTTTCTCATCTTTTCGTCCTTCTTTTTGTCCTTCTTGTCGTCCTTCTTGTCGTCCTTTCTTGATTGCTGACTCGGCTGCTTTGAGTGCTAGCTCGGCTGCTTTCGTAATCACACCCCTTTGGTCTTGAAGATAGATTTGTTGCTTTTCTAATTCTTCTAATTCATCTCGATTCAAGGTTGACTGTTGAGCAATCTGGAAGGCTTGTTGAAGGGCGGGGATGGTCTCCATTGAGTTTGGAATGACCGCAAGACTAGGTGCATTTTTTAGAAAGTATAACCATTTGTCCGTTAGGCTAGTGCTCTCATCAATAGATAGCGTGAACTTGGGCAACTCGGCAAAAATAAGTTCGATGTCACAGACTGGATAGTCCACCAAGGTTCGACGTTCTTTCAATACAAATCGCGAAATGACCTGTGGAAACTCTGGAAACATCTCAAAGTCTGTGATCGTTAATGCAATCACAGGATTTAGGGTCGTGTAGTGCATTCCCGCATCTGCTTGAATGGCGTAGCCTTTGGCGGCATTGTATAGAACGCGCTTCTCGAAGCCTGAAACGTTCAGCACCTGCATCTCAATAATCACCGTTTCACCCGTGCAGAGCTTCGCACGAACGTCTAAATAACTCGATTTGATTCCGACAATTTTTGGGGGTTGGTAGGGATTTAGAATTTCGAGGTCTTGAACTATGGCTTCTCCGTTATAGATCATGCTGTTCAGGAAGCTCATCAAAATCTCATGGCTTTGATCAGAGCCAAAGATCTTTTTAAATGCAAAATCTGTTTTTGGATCGATGAAGCGCATGGTTTAACCTTAATTGGCTCAAGCTGACTGTTCCGGAAAGCGAAGTTTAAAGGCTTCAATTGTGATCAAATCAGACTCAGATTCAAGCCGATCGAGAAACACGAGTCCCAAGAAATGATCATATTCATGCTGGAAAATGCGGGCGATGAAGTCGGTGAAGGCCGATCGGACTATGGTGCCAGCGCGATCGGTGTACTCCACGGTCATGGATTGATGGCGAGGCACAAGCGCCCGATATTGCGGCACACTCAGACAGCCTTCCCAGCCTTTGGCCATTTCAGGTGAACGATCGAGAATCTGAGGATTAATCAGCGCGATCGGGTCCATTTCTGGCGCATCAGGGTAACGGGGATTGGGCCGAGAGGCGATAATCATAATCTGAAGTGAAACGTTCACTTGGGGCGCTGCAATTCCGACACCATTGGCCGATCGGACTGCCTCAAGTAGGTCGTCAATCAGAGTTTGGATTTCGGGCGATTGCACATTGGACACCCGAGACGCAGACTGGCGAAGCGTTGGGTGTCCCATAGGAAGAATGTCAGCCATAACGGGTTTCTAATACACGATCAAACTATTCTACCGCTGCGTTACGAGTAGGGAACGCGCCCGGTTTAACAGTGACCGTTACTGATTGGCCATTTCGGTTGACCTCGATCGAGAGATCTGACCCAATGGTGCTTCCTTCCACGACTTGCTGCACCTGTTCGGCATTCTCCACCGATTTTCCGCCGACTTTTTTCAGGACATCGCCAGCTTTCATCCCTCCTTGTGCAGCAGGTGAATTCCGCGCAATTTTGGCAATTAAGACCCCGCGATCCTCCTTCACCTCAAAACCCGTATTTGGATCGTTGAGAATTTGTTTTTTGATTTCTGGCGTCAGCGTCACCATTTGAATCCCCAAGTAAGGATGGGACACTTTACCCTTGGTCATGAGCTGCTCAGCAATCCCTTTCGCCGTCTTAATAGGAATTGCAAACCCCAATCCTTGAGCGCCTCCAATAATGGCTGTATTCATTCCGATGACTTCACCGCGCTGATTCAGAAGCGGACCGCCCGAGTTGCCGGGATTAATAGCCGCGTCCGTTTGGATGAATCCGACGCGCTTATCGGGAACGCCTACTTGAGAACTCGATCGCCCGGTGGCACTGATGATTCCCGCTGTTACCGTATTGTCCAAGCCCAGGGGATTTCCAATGGCGATCGCCCATTCCCCAGGGCGCAGGGTGTCAGAGTTGCCAAGGTTGACCACCGGAAGGTTTTTCTCCTGTACGCGAATCACAGCGACATCGGTCAGCGAATCGGCCCCTAAAACCTTACCCGTCAGCTTTCGACCATCTCGCAGCACCACTTCTACAGTATCGGTCCCTGAGACCACATGGGCATTGGTCATAATCAATCCGTCTGCGCTGTAGATAAACCCCGAACCTGTTCCACGTTGGACCCGTTCGGTCGGTTGCTCGGGCATCTCACCAAAGAAACGCTTGAAGAACGGATCGTCCGTTACCTGGGGCGATCGACTGCTGGTCTTAACGGTGCGCGAGGCATTAATCCGAACAACCGCAGGTCCCACTTTTTCGGCGGCATCGGCGATAAAATTGTTGCCGGACCCGACTAAGGCACCTGTACCACTCTGGGCTAGAAGTTGCGGCTGGGTTGCGGTGGCTGGAGACTGAGTGGTTTGTGCGATCGCGGGGCTTTGAGTCAAGAGTCGTCCCCCGAAGAGGGTTATTCCGGCACCAATAAGCGGCAGTCCAGCAAAAAATGCCGCTTGTTTGATGTTTTTTGCCGTAAGACTAACAGTGAAGACGGGGCGGTTCGGGGTCGTCATGGCAATTTTAAGGTTCGTGGGTGGATTAGGATGTCGGCTATTTTCAGTCTAGCAAGGGATTAGACTAATGGCAGCATCCGGAAGTTACAGCTTAGAAGGTATAGCTCGGCGGTGCAGCTCGGGTCCGGTCCTAGGTCTATTCTGTAGATCTTTCTATAATTAGAGTTTTAAGTGAGACTTGTGGCGATGCGTTGGCATACAGTTGGCAATGCTGTTACATTTTTTACGGCCTATCCATCCATGGCACTGAGCCTATTGCTGTTTACAATTATTTCTCTGACGGTTCTAAGAGGCGCGCTGAATGAGGGAAGAACTTCAAAGGACCGATCGATTGATTATTATGACTAAATATCCTGAACCGGGTCAAACGAAAACTCGGTTGATCCCGGCCCTCGGATCCCAAGGTGCAGCCAACCTTCATCGTCAGCTCGGCTTAAATACCGTTGCCGTTGGAGCTGAATTTAATCCTGAAATTCGCTATGCGGGCGGTGATGAGACGCTAATGCGCGACTGGTTGGGGGATTTTCAGTTTGCGAAGCAGGGGAGCGGGGATTTGGGCGATCGGATGTCACGGGCATTTGCGGATGGATTCGCAAATGATTCGATGAGTGGCTGCTGTCGGATTGTGATGATTGGGACGGACTGTCCGGGAATTGATGCCAAGCTGATTCAAACCGCGTTTGCAACGCTACTAACTGCTGACTTAGTGTTGGGTCCAGCAACGGATGGTGGGTATTATCTAATCGGGCTGCGATCGTTTTATCCGCAGCTATTCAAAACTATAATTTGGAGCACTGAAACAGTGTTGTCTGAAACATTAACCATTGCCAATCAACATAAAATTTCCTATGAACTCCTTCCTATGTTGTCAGATATCGATCGCCCCGAAGATTTGGCATTGCTGTTATAGTTGTTTTCATGATTTCCGTTATCATTCCAACCTACAATGAAGCTGCAAATATCCGACTGACGATCGACGGGTTGAATCGCTGCAAGTCCAGCAATATTGAAATCATTGTCGTAGATGGTGGGAGCCAGGATGAGACGATGGCGATCGCGGCCCAGTGCGGCGCGAAGGTGTTGATGTCAAACCCAGGTCGTGCGGCACAAATGAATACGGGAGCTGCAACTGCGCAAGGATCGATTTTGCTATTTCTCCATGCTGATACAGCAGTGCCGAAGGGCTTCGATCGATGGATTCAGGAGTCGTTGAAGGATGCAATCGCGGGTGCATTTGATTTAAAAATTGCGGGGGAGAATTGGCCATTAAGAGGGGTGGAATGGGGAGTTGCAATCCGATCGCGTGTCTGTCAACTTCCTTATGGCGATCAAGGAATCTTCCTCAAGGCCGACACCTTTCACCTGTTGGGTGGCTTTCCTGAGTTGCCGATTATGGAAGATTTTGTATTCATGCGAACCCTGCGAAGAAAAGGCCGTATTGCGATCGCCCCAGCCGCTGTACTCACCTCCGCAAGACGATGGCAAGCCCAAGGAATCTGGCAGACGACGCTGATGAATCAAGTGATGATTGTAGGCTTCTATCTCGGCGTGAAGCCAGAGAGATTACGCGCTTGGTATCGATCGGGAGTCCGTTAACGAGTAGAAAATTGTGACTCAATAGAGGCTAAATGATGGTTCATCCCCGTCAATTCAGAAATCCCGCGCTACACTCAAGGCTACTGAGCTAGTGATTTGGGATTAGATTGGGGATTTGACCTTATGAGTGGACGACATGAGAGCATTTACGGACGCTTCCTAGCGCCTGTCGTTGAGAATTTATTGATCAATCGGGACAGTATTCGCCAACTCGATCGTCAGATTGATTGGCCTAATACCCTTGAGCGATTGACGAATCCCCGAGTGATTTACCCGCGTTACTATGAAACCTCGTCGTTCCATGGCATCGAAAACGGCTATCTCTGTAAGGATGCCGCCCTCTCTTACGACCCCATCATGCAGTATGCGCTGCCGCCAAATGAGACGTGGGTTAGGCAGGGATTGCTTGAGTCTATCCAAGGGTTGCCGGAGCGGATTTTGGATCTTGGGTGTGGAACGGGAACATTGACGGTCATGCTAAAACAGGCGTTTTTGGGTGCGGAGGTGGTGGGCTGTGACCTATCGCCTTATATGTTGACGATGGCAGAATTGAAGTCTGATGAAGCACATCTAGAGGTGCATTGGCGACATGCACGCGCGGAAGCTACTGGGTTTCAGGATGACTCGTTTGATTTGATTACCATCGCGCTGGCTTTTCATGAGATGCCGCCCGGTGTGGCACAAGCGGTGCTGAAGGAAGCGTATCGATTGCTGCGATCGGGCGGTGAAATTTTGATTTTAGATGGCAATCAAAAGGTCTTACGTCAAGCGCCGCTGCTGTCGGATTTGTTTGAAGAGCCGTTCATTCGGGACTACGCAGCGGGCAGTTTGGATGCATGGCTAGGGGCGGCGGGTTTTGGGGCGGTGCAAAGCCGGGATCACTGGCTGGTGCATCAGATTACGCGAGGGGTGAAGGGCGTGCTCGATCGACATCCGGAGGAGAGTTTGTTTGCCGATGTTGAGGCGGTGGAGGATGGGGAGTGGGTGATGGGTTAGGGAGTGATTGATTAGAGGAGCTTTATCTTCTAAAGTAGTGGAAGCGTTTTAGCTTGAGTTTTGCACCGTTTCCACCTCACTTTTCTTTAGTTTCTATGACCCTTAAAGCCGTTCTATTTGATTTCAATGGTGTCATTATTAATGACGAATCCATCCATGAGCGTCTACTTGAAGAGGTGCTGCTATCTGAAAACTTGCGCTTCAACCCCGAAGAATTTCAGCAATATTCATTGGGACGGAGCGATCGCAGTGCAATAGTCGATCTGTGTAGCTTACGGGGCAGAGTACTAACTGAATCGGTTATTCAATCTCTGATGCAGCGCAAGCTTCAGGCGTATCAGAGTCAGGTTCAGTCCATGGACGAATTACCGATTTATAACGGCGTGCTGGAATTCATTGAAATCTTACGATCGGCGGGTTGTAAGTTAGCGGTCGTTAGTGGGGCCATGCGGGCTGAAATCGAGTTGGTGCTCGTGAAAATGGGGGTTCGGGATTACTTTAGTGCGATCGTAGCGGGCGATGAAATCCGTTCTAGCAAGCCGGATCCCGAGGGTTATCTTCTAGGTTTCAAACAACTTCAGGAGCAGTTTCCAGAATTAGAGTTGGCTCTAGAAGACTGTCTCGTCATTGAAGATTCGTTTCCGGGAATCCAGGCAGCCAAAGCAGCCGGAATAGGTGTCGTTGGCGTTGCAAATACGTATCCGTTTCATATGCTTCATCGAGTGGCAACTTGGACAGTAGACTCAGTGCTGGATTTGGATTTGGAGCGGTTGTTGCCGATCGGGGCGATCGAAATAGAGGAGACGAGTGCGGAGACGAATGTTGACACGAATACCGACACGAGTGCCCCATCTTCAATTCAACCGTCGGGTGAGCGTTAGAACCGAAGATGATAGGGCACGCTAGATGGACCTGATAAATCCCGCGCATCAGGTTGAACTTCTGCGTGATTGGTACCTCTTGAAATGGCGACTCAACGAATTCCCTTGGACGCACTGCAAAAGGTTCGTCAATATCTCAAAACCGTTTTGGTTCTTCCAGAATCGGAAAATCGTCCGCAGACCTTAGCGCTCCTGTCTAATCCAGATTTTCTGCCAGAGCCGGACTCTTTAGCAGGGCTAGGCGACTTGTTTCGGACGGGCGAAACCCTTAATGAAGGCATCCCCATGCCCAACAATCGCGGTCAGTGGTACGTCA
Organism: Synechococcales cyanobacterium; assembly: GCA_043764895.1. GTDB lineage: Bacteria > Cyanobacteriota > Cyanobacteriia > Leptolyngbyales > Leptolyngbyaceae > JAAFJU01. Next base: position 15,883 of record JAYUJY010000253.1, read on the forward strand.
GCGTGATGGATCCCGGCGTCGCCTTTATGAAACTACCGGGATTGCAGCTTCAGTCGGGATATCGATTAGCGACCTATTTGTATCGTCAAGGCGACGACGGCATTGGAAAAACCTGGGCACTGCCCGAGAATTTGAGTGCCATAGCAAGTTTAGAAGAAGTTCTCGTTCGCTCTAGTGGAATTCAAAATCCGCCGAAACCATTGGGCTGTGTAGATGATTTTAGTTTAGCGATCGACGGCGATCGAAGTCCCGGATCCTTCTTATTTGCATCACTCCTGCGGCGAGAATTGGAAGAATTTGGCTACGTCGGAAAAAGCTGCCTCTGGAGTAAGCACCAGCTCATCACCGCTGTCCCGCAGCAGCTTCAGTGGCAGTGGCGCATTGAAGGCGCAAAGGATTTGTCTCCCAAAGTCCGAATTTTACCGGAAGGCCGAGCCATCGTCGAATTTTTCACCTGTCGCGTCACACCCTCGATCGCCATTTTCCAGCATCTCGACCAATACACCACCGGAAGCTATGCCGCCCAGCGCGTCGATCGTCCGATTGCCATCGGCGAACGCAAACGACCCGCCCCCACCGCATAACAAAAAAACGATCGCCCCTCCAAATCGAAAAGGCGATCGTTTGTATATTCAAAAATGTATCAACCATCCGACGTAGGATGCGTTAAGCGAAGCAACGCATCAATCTAATACATCCCACCCAACGCATCAATCATCAAATCATCAAATTAATAATCGAAATCATTACCCATCGCACCTTGAGGCGCACCACCCTCTTTCGGCTCAGGCTTATCAACCACGATACATTCCGTGGTCAAGATCATAGCGGCGATCGAAGCCGCATTTTGAAGTGCCGATCGAGTGACTTTCGCCGGGTCAACAATCCCCGCCGCCAGCATATCAACGTATTCATTATTCGCCGCATCGTAACCGAAGTTGAAGTCTTTTTCCTTCACCCGTTCAGCCACAACCGCACCATTCTGACCCGCATTTTCAGCAATGCGCTTCAGCGGAGCAACCAAGGCGCGAGATACGATTAATGCACCCGTCAGCTCTTCATCCTTAAGATTCGCCTTAGCCCACACTTGAAGTTCAGGAGCCAAATGTGCCAACGTCGTACCGCCACCAGGGACGATGCCTTCTTCAACCGCCGCTTTCGTTGCATTGATCGCATCTTCAAGACGCAATTTGCGATCCTTCATTTCGGTTTCGGTTGCAGCACCCACTTTAATGACAGCCACACCACCTGCGAGTTTGGCTAAGCGTTCTTGCAGCTTTTCCTTGTCGTAAGATGACTCAGTTTCATCCATTTGACGGCGGATTTGATCCACGCGAGCCTTAACTTGCGCTTCATTGCCTTCAGCAACAATCGTCGTCGTGTCTTTATTGATGGTGATGCGACGCGCCTGACCCAACATTTCAGTCTTCGTAGTGTCGAGTTTCAGACCCGCATCTTCCGTGATGAGCGTTCCGCCCGTCAGTACTGCGATATCTTCGAGCAGCGCCTTACGACGATCGCCAAACCCAGGAGCCTTTACAGCAGCCACGTTCAGCACGCCGCGTAGACGGTTGACCACCAAAGTTGCGAGGGCTTCTTTCTCGATGTCTTCAGCAATAATCACCAAAGGACGACCGGACTTAGCCACTTGCTCCAGCACCGGAACCAAATCTTGCACCATGGCAATCTTCTTATCGGTGATCAAAATGTAGGGATTTTCCAACACGGCTTCCATCCGATCGGTATCGGTGGCGAAGTAAGGCGAAATGTACCCTTTCTCGAACCGCATCCCTTCGGTGATTTCGAGTTCAGTGGTCATGGACTTGCCTTCTTCAAGGGAAATCACGCCCTCTTTGCCGACTTTATCCATCGCGTCTGCGATCATTTGACCGACTTCATCATCGTTCCCAGCAGAGATAGACCCCACTTGCGCGATCGCCTTGGAATCTTCAACTGGACGTGCATGTTCCTTGATCCGATCGACCAAGAACGCCGTCGCCTTATCAATACCGCGCTTCAGCAAAATCGCATTGGCACCCGCCGCAACGTTCCGCAAGCCTTCTTTAACGATCGCATGAGCCAAGACGGTGGCGGTAGTGGTGCCGTCGCCTGCTGCATCGTTGGTCTTAGACGCCGCCTGACGAATCAGCGCAACACCCGTGTTTTCAACGTTATCTTCGAGTTCAATTTCTTTCGCGATCGTGACGCCATCATTAATGATTTGAGGAGAACCATACTTCTTCTCCAAGACCACGTTACGACCCTTAGGACCGAGCGTCACCGCAACCGCCTCAGCTAAGATATCCATCCCTTTTTCGAGGGCGCGACGAGCATTCTCGTTATAAATAATGCGTTTAGCCATGATGTTTAAGCCTTAATTTGCGTTCTGAATGATGAGAGAGGGGGAATTGAAAATTGAGAATGTTGAATTGAGAACTAGAGCGGTGTTAAGGCTTTTTCTCAATTCTCAATTCAGAATTCTCGATTCTTCTAGCTGACGACGGCAAGAATATCGCGCTCGGTGAGGAGCACATACTCGTCACCGCCGAGTTTGATGTCGGTGCCTGCATACTTGGAGTAGAGGACTTTGCTGCCCACTTCTACTTCTAACGGCTGACGAGTCCCATCATCGTTGCGTTTGCCGGGACCCACGCCAACGACTTCGCCGATTTGGGGCTTTTCTTTCGCGTTATCAGGCAGGATGATGCCGCCTGCGGTTTTTTCTTCAGCTTCAGAAACTTTTACAAAAACGCGATCGCCTAAAGGCTTCACGGTCGATACACTCAAGGTTACGGATGCCATCTCAATTCTCCAAGACTTCGGATTAACGGACTAGATAGTTTGTAGAGTGGCTATAGGTGCTGATATTTAATTTAGCACTCTCTACTCTTGACTGCTAATCTATCGGACCCCGGTGCCCCACGCAACTGACTAGACTGTACGGCTTCCCGAACTGGCGATCAATTCGTGGACGATCGTCAGTTCAATGGATTGGATCTCAGACGCATGTGCTAGAGGATGAGCTGAAGGGTTGCACCCGGCCTAAAGTTCCCTGCAAAGCCTAAAGTTTCCTGTGAAATTTGTATAGATTCCATGAAGATGACCTCCATCCTGAGGCATACACCGAAATGGGTGTGATATCAATAGCACATGGCTTCTGTGGAAGCTCTATCCGAAAGGCTACTGAGTCCACCTAATTTTGTTAGGTCTACAGTCAGTACACGGGTCGGGTCTTCATGGCAGACAACTGAGTGTAGCAAAGGCGTAGGGTGAGTCAATTCTTACCCTATTTTTTATGGGGATTTTCTGAAAGAGTGATGAAGATCGGTCAATGAGTCTTCCTCTGAGAATTTACTTAGAATCCACGCTCGGACAAAAAATATATTGTTTATGTGAAAGCAGATAATCTCTCGGCACATTCTCAGTGTGGTCGTTCGTGATGAATTTAAGTCATTCAGCATTCGTTCAGAATCGGTTGAAATAACGACGTTGTATTCACACAAGAAAAGGAACTCGATCGGGTTCCCTGTCTTGTGTGGTGCTTAGTTTTGATGAAGCCGAGTCTTCACTTTACGACTTTTTACTTCATGGTTTTTGAATGACCGGGGGAGTAGGAGCCGTCGGGAGAATCGGGAGGAGAGGCTCTTGGACTACTGTATGGAGTTCCACGGACTCTAGGAAAACTCGCCAAGCTTGCTGAACCGTGCGGTTGGTCGGCTGTTGTCGTTGAAGTTGAGTGTAGAGTTGCGCTGCGTCAAACCAAATTCCTTCGCGGGCATAGATGGCGGCTTGTTCGGCAGGGGATTGGCCTTTGATCTGCTGTTTGAGTTGGGCAGAAGCTTCGATCCGACGGATTAGCCCTTCGGTAGTGGCGTTGTGAGAGCTGTCACCTATGGACTCTAGGGAGCTTTCGGGTTTGTCGCAGGTGACGGCAAACTGCCACTTGTAGTCCTTATTTAAGGCTAAGGGTTGAACGTTGGTTTCCTTCGGAATGGCGATCGAGATGATTCCGGCTTGTCCAGTGACGGGGAAACTGGTTCTGTAGATTTCGGTGTTGGTGCTGGGGTCGATGAGGAGAAACTCGGCGCTAGTGGCTTGGGTTTCGGGGAGTGCCCACGAGAATGTGGGGTACTCGGAGATGGTTTCGCCCATTTCTTGAGGAACAATTGCCGTGAGCTTGCGAGCATTGTTGGTGCAGTCGCCTCGGGTTCCACCGCCTTCACGACGTCCGGGAATGCCGCGACTTTTGGGCACAAATTTTTGTGCGGGTGCAGAATCTGCGACGCTTATTGCGATTAAGGTGCCTGCCAACGCACAGGTGACTAACGATCGGATCCAACGCATGGTTGCCTCTACGGAGAATTGAGAATTGAGAATTGAGAATTGAGAATTGAAAGCTTGGAGAGAGGGGTTTGGGTGAGGGAGTTAGTATTATTGATAGCTTTTTGGGGTGCGATCATCCTCCCAGAAGATGCGGAGATTTAGAGGGATTTGGCAGTGGAGTTGGCGGTGGTTGCGAATCCTACGGAGGAGACGATGCGAAAGACTTCGACGGCTTCATGTTTGCCTTTGAGCGCCATGGCTCCCCAGGGTTCGACCCGGAAGCTGTCGATCGGCAGATACTGCTGCGTGGAGGCAGAGACAAGAATTCGGCAGTTGTCGATTTGGCGATCTTTGGCGCAGCTTTCGAGGCGCGAGGCCGTGTTGACCGCATCGCCGATGACGCCGTACTCCATTCGGTTTTTGCCGCCGAGACTTCCAACCACCACTCGGCCCGTGCAAAGTCCGACTCGCATTCTCACGGGGCTAAGTCCGCGCTTTGTCCAGCCTTGGTTAAGCATTGCTAAGGCTCCGGCAAAGGCGAGAGAACAGCGCACGGCATCTTGGGCATCTTGGGCGATCGCCTCGTCTTCGGTCCGGGCCACCGGAACCCCGAACACTGCAAATACGCCGTCTCCGGTGAATTTGTTGACAATGCCATGGTGGGCTTGAATGAGGTCTGTTATTTCACTGAGATACTCATTCAGCCATGCCATCAAGGCTTCTGGCGTCAGGGTTTCGGAGAGGGTGCTGAACCCCTGAAGGTCGGTAAACATCATGGTGGCGGTGAGACTTTGGCCGGGAAGCTTGCCGGATTGAATGAGGTCGTGGCGGTTGGCCCAGAGAGCTTCGGCAATTTCTTTGGAGGTGTTTTGGCCGAGGAGGGTCATGACCATGCGGTTTTGACGCTGGGCTTTCTGGGTGCGGACGAGGAGGGTGACGGCTTGGCTGATGATGGCGCTGGTCAGGGGCGCGACGACGGGCAACCACAGCAACTGGGTGAAGACTCCATAGCCCATGCCACTAAGCAGGATGAGGCTACTAACGTTGATAATGCCGAGCTTCAGGGGATCTTTAATCGACCAAGTGAGGACGGTACTGATCAGGGCGGCGATCGCAATACTCAGCATCTCCACCCATTCGGGGAGGGTCTGGAGGTGGACACGACCTAGTGTGGCGGCGGTGAGAATTTGGCTAACGGCTTGGGCGTGGACTTCGACTCCCGGCATCATGTGGTTTTTTTCTTGCTGGGCGGTGTAAGGCGTGTAGAAAAAATCTTTGCCGCTGACGGCGGTGGTGCCGATGAGAATGATTTTGTCGGCGATCCAGTCTGGGGGGACGCGACCCATGAGGACATCGGTGAGGCTGACTCGGCGGGCTACTTTTTTGTCGCGGTAGTTGAGTAGAAACTGGTGTCCGGCGGCATCAAGTTCGTGGTAGGCTCCGCTGGTTTCCTCTAGGGGCAGGAAGGTGGTTTTTCCGAGAACCACTGCTTCGGGATTAGTCTTGGATTCGGTGGGTTCTATGTTGTCTTTTTCTAAAAATTTTAACGCAACTTGCAACGCGAACGAGAATCGCGTGTCGGCAAACATTAGGCTGCGACGAACAACGCCATCGCGATCGATCGGGATATCGTTAAATCCAGTTCGTTCTTCCGGTAAAGCAGGTGCGGCAGGAATGGCAACGCCGTTGGTTTCACTTAGGCGATAGATGCCGATGAGATTCGGTTTTTTAAATGCTTTGCTCAGAGCTGATTGGCCTTTGCCTTGGGGGAGATCCCGGTACAGATCGACGCCGATGACGCGAGGCTTGAACTGTTGGAGCCGATCGATGGCACGGGCAAGAATTTCGTCGCTGGGGGTGACTTGTTTGAGGCTTTGCAAATCGGTTTCGTTGATTTCGACCATGAGGAGTCGATCGTCGGTACCGAGCGGCGGTTTCCAACGCATCATTCGATCGTAGGTTTGCAGTTCCACCATTTCAAATCCAACGTGCTGACGCATTTTTAAGGTAATCAATGTGGTCGTGATGGCAATCGTAATGACGATCGCGGTTTGAGATTGAAGTAGAAACTTTAAAGTTGGAAAACGGTTAAGCATGTAAATCTAGCTTGTGAATTTAGACGTTAGAGGGGTGAGTTTTGGTTTATGATTCCCCCAGGATTGTAAATAATCGACTTTGACTATCATTACAGGATCAAAATGCCATGAACTGGACTCCGCAGTTGACCCGAGATGGCTCATTTACTTTCTTTTCAACGGCCTTTGGAGAATCGTTTCACAGTGGCCAGGGTGCAAAGTCTGAGGCGTTTGCTAAGTTTGTTGGGGTGACTGATTTGGTCGGGCGATCGCAGCAGCCAACGCTTCGATTGCTCGATGTCTGCTATGGCTTGGGGTACAACTCTGCTGCTGCTATTGAAACCATTTGGAAATCAAATCCACACTGCAACATTGAACTCTACGCGTTGGAATTAGACAACACGGTGGCGATCGGGGCGACAATGCCAGCGTTATTGGATAGTTGGACGCTGGAAGGACAAGAAATTTTAAAAGCGTTGGCGACGACACAAGTGGTTCAGCGCGACTATTTGACGGCACATCTATTGATTGGTGATGCGCGATCGACGATTCAGGATTTGAGCCAGCAAGGTTTTCAAGCTGATGCCATTTTCTTCGATCCCTTTTCGCCTCGCAAATGTCCAGAACTGTGGACGGTGGAATTTTTTAAGGCGGTGGGTTTATGTCTTGCACCAGATGGAATCTTAGCGACTTATTCTCGATCGGCTTCGGTTCGATCGGCAATGCTATTGGCTGGGTTTGCGATCGGATCGATTCCTGTCGGTCCTAATGCCGCAATGGATGAGTGGTCTCAAGGCACGGTGGCAGCACATCTTGGAATGAGTTTGCCGATGCTGTCGGAGATGGAATGCGAGCATTTAGAAACACGAGCAGGAGTCGCTTATCGAGATCCCAATTTAGTCGGGACTCGGGCTGAAATTTTGGCGCGATATGAGCAGGATCAGGGCATGAATGGACTTCGATCGACCTCCAGTTGGCGACGGAAATGGGGGATCCTCCGGTAAACTTAATCCCTAGAAATCACCTAAACTCCTTTAAAGGTCTAAAAACTAAAGGTCTAAAAACTCTTCTAGAATTACCCCCGACTTTGATCATTAAGGTTGGGATACAGCAAAATCTTGTAGGTCTCAGGCGTCGGTTTTACGGCTTGCTCCACCGCTGCTCCCAACTCACTCAGTGGATACTTATCACTAATCAAGGCATCAACGTCGATCTTCTTTTCAAACACGAGTTGGGCGGACAATGCCTGAAGTGGAAAGGCCGAACTATAGCTCCCCATCAAGTCAATTTCGCGACGATAGATCAAGTTTGGATTTATAGGAATTGTGATTTCGTCGGGGAATTCTGCAAAGAACAAGACCTTTCCGCCTTTGCGCGTACAGTCCATCGCCTGGAAGAAAGCCCGATCGCTGGGAACCGCTAAGATACTCACATCCACCCCATACCCACCTGTCAAGTCCTGAATTTTTTTCGCCAACTCTGGATCTCGTGCATCAAAGGCTGCATGTGCCCCAATCGATAGCGCTTTCTCAATTCTAGACGGCAACAAATCCGTTGCGATCGCTTTTCCACCAAAGTGTTTGACAAGCATCATAATCATCAGCCCGATCGGACCTGCGCCCGTGACGAGTACCGTCTGCCCTTCGCGAATTTGCGCTTTCTTTACGGCTTTCAAGCAGCAATTCGTGGGTTCGACAAAGCTTGCCTGTTCAAAGGTCACGTCGTCGGGAATCAGAATCAATCCACCGCTGCGAACAATATGTCCCGGCACTTTCACATAGTCCGCAAATCCGCCGCCGCTGGGATTGAAACCTGCGGTCGTGGTCACATTTTTGTAGGTGTCGCACATGGAGAAGCTCCCGGTGTCGCAGTAGCCACAGTTCATGCAGGGTACATGATGCATCACAACCACCCGTTGTCCCACCTGCCAATCCTTCACCGCTTCGCCGACTTGTGCGATCGTCCCAGCGGTTTCGTGGCCAAAAATACGAGGGGGTTCATAGAGCGGATATTTGATTTTTTTGATATCGGACTGACACAGCCCAACCACGTTCACTTGCACCAGAAGTTCATCCGCCGCCATTTCGGGCATCGGCACATCTTCATACCGCAAATCATTGACCCCACGAAACACTTGAGCTTTCATTCCCAGTTCTCCCCAAAACGCACGCTGGCCTAAATTTATCACGATCCCTTGAAAATACTCTGGATATTTTAGGAACTAGACCATTTTAGAAACTAGCCCATGGATCGCCAGTGCGGTGAGTAACGGCTGTAGATTAAAGGAATCGTTCTTTTCTCTAGGTCATTCAGTGTTCAATAAATTGCGTCGTCTCCTGAATCGATTTTTCCGCAAATCCAGCCGACTCAACCACCAACCCCTCAATGCTCCGAGCCTGATTGTGGTGGTTTTCATTGATATCTTCATCTTAGTTAATGTTTTCATCGGACTCAACGATATTAGCAACTGGCATCTCAGTCCCAACCAGGCCCAGCCTTGCTACAGCGAGTGGAATAATTATCGCAACGAAAAGAATCCGGGGAAAGATTACGAATTCATCAGTCGATCGATCAGTGAAAGCCTCGATCGATCGACTGATGGCACGAGTCGGCGGACCGAATACTACCAACGCGCACAAATCGGTCACTTAGGAAAAGTTTCGTCGGTTTGTTTGGACTATGCGGGATTACAAGACGGGATGCGAACCTCCGAGAATCAGGTCACAATTAAGTCGATCGAGACTAAACTGAATAAAGTAGCCCGCCTCGAAGAGAGCAATCGCAGCATTCGGAAACAGTATGATTCAACATTGCTCGATCGAGTTGCAGGGCAATCACCGAGCCAATCGATCAACGCTGTCAGTGCTGAAAAAGCCAAGCAAACGATCGAGACTAATAAAGACAGCATTAACCAACTCAAACAAGAGGTTAGTCAATCCAAGAAAACGCTTCTGGTTCAACCGACGGTCGTGACCGTTTTAAGTAGACTTCAAGATGAAACAGCCTTTGCAGCGATCGAGAAGGAGTATCGTCACCTTGAGTTCTGGTATCCCAGTATTCAGCTTGGGTTTCAGGCGCTATTTTTACTGCCATTGATCTTAGTTTCGATCGCAATTCATCGCTTTGCCGTTCGGAAAAACTATGGATTAGTGGCATTAATTACGTGGCATTTATTAATCATTTCAGTTATTCCTGCACTTCTAAAGATTTTTGAATTCCTCCAATTCGGGGTTCTTATTCAGTGGATTGCTACGACGATCGCTCGTATTTTTGGTGGATTGCTCTTTCTGGTGTCTTACATCCAGATTCTGCTGATTCCACTGGCTGGATTTGCTTTAATTAAGTTCATCCAACGGTTCAGTAAGCAACCGATCGTCAATCCCCAAGCGCAAGCTGCAACCCGCATTCTAGAATCCCGTTGCTTAAGCTGCGCCAAGAAAATTCGACCTGAAGATGCCCATTGCCCTCACTGTGGCTATCAACAATATGAGGAATGTCCTCACTGTCACACCATGACCCATCGTCACATGCCTCACTGTACGCACTGTGGTAGCGAAACCCACTTTACGGCTAGTTAGAAAGGTTGCCTAGAAGCGGGAGCGTTAACTATACTGGAGGGGTCGCTCCATGGCGATAGAAACATTTGCGATAGAAACATTCTGAGGATTTGACATGGCACGCGACTACACGCTGATTTTAGACAAAAGTGGCAGCATGTCCACCTGTGATGTTTTAGGCAAAAGCCGTTGGGCCTCTGCGCAAGAATCCACTCTGGCCCTCGCTCGCAAATGCGAACAGTTGGACCCCAATGGCATTACGGTCTACACTTTTTCTGGGAAGTTCCGGCGCTACGAAGATGTGACGGCCTCGCAGGTCGAACAGATTTTCATGGAAAACGATCCGATGGGCACCACCAACCTAGCCGGAGTCCTTACCGATGCCTTCAAAAACTACTTCGATCGCAAAGCGGAAGGCAAAATGGAGGTCGAAGGAGAAACCATCTTGGTCCTAACCGATGGCGCACCGGACGATCGACGCGCAGTGATCGATGTCATCGTGCAAACCACGCAAAAAATGGAGCGCGATGAAGAACTTGCGGTGTCCTTTATCCAAATCGGCAGCGACAGTGGCGCAACGGCCTTTCTCAAAGCTCTCGACGATCAACTTGAAGGGGTTGGTGCCAAGTTTGATATCTGCGACACGATTACAATGGACGATATGGAAAACATGAGTATTTCTGAAGTGCTGTTGGCGGCCATTCAAGACTAAGAATCAAATCGAATAGAAAGAGGACAGATGCAGGAGTTGTCATGGACCCGATCGATCGATTACTGTCTAATCTCACGTCAGAGATAACCGATAAACCCACGAAGCAGCCTTTGCCCAAGCCTGCGTCCAGACCTGTATCGAAGGCTTCGACCTTTGAGCCATCAGGAGAATCGATCGATCAGCTTTTATCCCGATTGGGTGAGCCACAAAAGCAACAAATCCGTGAGTCGCTACTTCAAGCCACTCAAAGCGCAACACCTCAACGTCTGTCGCCTCAACCCCCCCAATCGATCGTCGTTCCAGAAGTCGCCGCCTATGCCATTCAGCAGGCCGTCATTGTTCAGGCCCAGCAGCAAGCAAACGACGCGGAAGCCCAACGCCAAGCCACACTCAAACGACAACGGCAGCAAGACCTGCGCGAGAAAACGCAGCAGGAACTGCAAAAGAAGGCACAGCAATGGCTTGAGACGCTCAATCCGAAGTCTACCGAAGGACGTTGGTTTGAAGAATTTGGGTGTAACTACGACTCACGACTAGATGCGGCAGTCGCCTATCTTGAAGCGTTGCAAGAAGTCGATCACTTTCTGGGATAGCGCTTTGGAGACTTCCGTCGCCATCGTTTTACTTGAGACCCGATCGCATCGCTCAAGCTATGACTCATCGCCCCAGTCTCCAGCCCAAACCATGCTGCAAGCCAGAGCTGCCAATGCACTTGAAGAGACTGCGCGATCGGCCCTAACACGCTCGTGGTCAAGGGTAGCGCAGCCCGATCCCAAGTCATGACGCCTTGAAGATGCAATGCGATCGCCCAACCCAAAATCCCAAAAAGCATCACCGTCAGCATCAGCACGCTCACATAGATAATTCTGAGCACCGTCCCAATCAAAAATCCATGGGAATACACCGATCGATGGCGAAATAGTTTGCGGTAGGGCAACCACAGCCCCCGAAACCATCCCCAGCGCTGGTATTGGTGCGAATAAATATCGAGATCCGGCCCAAACATCAACCCTGCAAACAAATAAGACCCCGCCACCACGATCGCCTGGGCCGCATTTTGCATATAAAACCACGTTCCACCCGTCACCACAGGCAGACACCAAAGCGTAATACTATCGTGGGTCCGACCGGAAGGCATATCTGATCGATCAAATGAACTACTCTGAACGTTTATCTTAACAAACAACCGATCGTCTGCTATATTGTTATAACACCAGGACGGTTAACTCAGTTGGTAGAGTGTCTGCTTTACACGCAGAAGGTCGCGGGTTCGAGTCCCTCACCGTCCATTTCAATATATCGGTTATCCGATGCTCCTCACCCTATGGAGCAAGCAACAATTAGAGATAGATTGTGAAAGCGGTCTTATAATCCATTTTCAAACATAGAGGGCGATCGGCGATGGTTAAGCAGTTTGGGGCACGGGCGGGACGAATCGTGGGATGGATGATGACGACTGGGGGAAGCGCCATTGCCTTGACGTTGGTTCTTAGTACGTTGGTCTTTTCGAGTATCGTTGGCTTATTGTTTAGCCTAAATGCAGGCATTATTACTGGACTTATCCTGCTGTTGATTTCATCACCCGTATGGGTCGGCTATGGATTACTTCCCATTGTTCTGGGCAGCGCAGTGCTTCATGGCAGCAAAAAGTTGACCCGAGAAGTCATTCGCGATCGATTTCTTCAATTAGTCCGAGCCAGACGTGGGCGGTTTACTGCTGTTGAATTTGCACGGGCTGCGGACATTGAGCTTTCTTTATCCCAAATCTATCTAGACAGATGGGCCAGAGAATGCCACGCTGACTTCGATGTGACAGAATCCGGAGAGATTCAATACCTATTCCTAGAACCCAACATCCTGACGGGTGGAGATGCCCCATTTGAAGTTTTTGAACGAATGAAAGAAAAAGTGAGCTTGCCCTAAAGCCCTAAATTTCTTACGCTGTCTTCCGGTTGAGGCTGCAACAGTTCACTCAACCAACTGTCAATTTGCCACCAGAGAGGAGGATAGGCAATAGTTTGGGACTCATGATTGATATGGGCGATCGCCTCGTAGTAGTCACTCAATGCACAGTTCCAATCGCCAAACAAGTGGTAAGTCCGACCGCGCTCTGCAAAGATATGAGCCAAAAGGACGACATGCTGGGCCTCGTCCTCCTCTTGCGTCACCAAGTCCAGCGCTTCTTCAAAATTGTCCAAGGCCGGAATGTGCATCCCTAATTCGCGAAACGTAATGCCCTGATTAATCCAAGCCCGAACGTTACTGGGGTCAATTTCGATAGCCGTTTGGTAATCTGCAACCGCCGCAAACAGGTCGCCCTTTGCCGCATAATAATTAGCCCGGTTGTTGTAGGCATTGGCGAGATCCTCGTCGAGATTGATAGCTCGATCGTAATCGGCAATCGCCTCCACCCAATGGCCAGCCTGAAAATGAACGAGTCCACGATTATTAAAGTCTCGGGCGCTCTCAGGGTAGCGATCGAGAAGGAGATCCAATCCCGCTACCGCCACCGTAAAGTCTCCCTGCTGGGCCGCAAAAAGGGATTGCTGACGAAGCAAATGATCGCGATCGACTTGTGCCAGCATCTTGGGACCGACCGATCGTAAAAATTTCACGCGCTTTCCAAATGGATGAGACCGGGTAGATAAATGCACATTAGATAATAGCTTAGACATGGGATTCGGAATCTCTGAGGCTGACTCTGAACTGTATATGCAGAGGCAGAAGTCGCGGTCAGGGATTTTTTGTCTAGCTTTATAAAACGCTTAACAAATTCCCCATCAGTCTTCATAGAATTAGACTAAAACCCGGATTCCCGTGTCGTTATGCCCATCCTGAGGAAGCTTGAAACATCCGCGATCTTGAGCGATCGGCTTATGTTCAGACTGCCCTGTTCCCATGAAAATTCAACAGTTTCTAGACGGATTCATCGGTGCAATGGAGAATAGGCTTAAGATTCAGCATAATTGTAATGAGTCTGAAGACGAGAAATCCAATCCGGCAGTGCGTCCATGGAAACGGACGCTGACACAACAGGTTCTAGCAGAGCAGGTTCTAGCAGAGCAGGTTCTGAAAGAGCAGGTTCTGAAAGAATGGATTCTGAGAAAGCGCTAACGGCTAGGGAACAGGCTTTCCAGGATCCCTGAACATCCACATTTAGAGAATCGCAGGTGCCACCGCGTCGTCCCTCATGGGCGTAGTGAGCACAGTACCGACAGGATGACACCTGTTTGTTTTGTTCTTCAAAAAACTCAGAATTGACTAAAACGTCATCCAAAACATTGAGTTCGGCACATTTCATAAAATTATGGATCTTCCAATCGCAGAACGCTGTATCTATTGTGTGTCATGGTCGGGGATCGCAAATTCACCCTAAATTTCTCGGATGGGGCGCTCTATAACCCTCCCAAACGATGCGATCCCCAATTTGAAATTTAGACATTCTTCATACTTAAGTTACAGAATGCAACGTGTTGTAGGAGTGAGGTAACGATAATTGTAACATTATGTATACTTTTCTGAGAAGAGTCGAAGGGCGGGATCGGCGATTTGATCGAGTTTCCTAAAGTTTTCGTGCGGTTTCTGTGCTTTGGCCTAGAATGTCACAGGGTCTTCATCTAGATTGGTGCGCTATATCTAGCGCTATTTTGGGTTCACTTCATCCGGTACAGCCGTCAAAACGCTTATAAAACGCTTATGTCCCAAGCCACTGTTTCTACTTCGTTTTCTGGATTGTCTGCGACACCCGGTTTCTCCGCGAATTCTGTTGCCTTACTTCACCCTCAGGTCAAGCTGGCGTTGAGCTATCTAGATTCTTCTTTGGAGGATGAACTGATGCGCTATCGGAAGGCTCGATCGGGAAAACGGGTTGCGCCTTCTTCAGTGCGGGTGATGCAAGGGTCTCAGCGATTAGCGTCGAAGGCAGACGTTGAACTGACCCGGTTTGTCCCTGTTGACCAGATGCCCAAACCGACTCAGCCAACCGTTAGCACTCTCAACAGTCCCTCTGCACTAACGAGTGACGATGAGCCAAAGATGCTGGCTACAGAATTTTTAGATCAGTTGGCGATGATTCCTGAAGATGGGGTCGAAAACCGTTCATTTACTGACGATCGTTCGGCTTTAGACGTTTCCTACAGCCTCAATGATTTGTTGGACAATCCGTCTATTGATCAGCTATCTCGTGATCAGCTATCTCAATCGATCGATTATGGTGAGGCCCAGGGCGCAGAAGATTATTTGGAATCCTCTGAGGAGCTACTGCGGAGCTTAGCCCAGGAAGAGGCGGATGCGGCATCAGAGCGTAGTGGGTTGGAAAACGTGATGACGCCCTTCGGCATTGGGTCCATGCTCTTGCTGCTCATGGCGAGTGGCATGTTTGGCTATTTGGTCATGAATCCTTCGACGTTTGTCTCTATTGGATCGACCTTGAGCCGTCTTTTTAAGTCGCCATTGCCGATCGCAACATCCATTGAGACTGCAAATCCTAGCCTGACGACATCAGGTGTCATTCCGACGGGGAGTGAGTTTATGGATTTGAGCCTCAACAATCTGGCCGTTATGGGGACTCAAAATAATCCATCCGGGCTGCCGAGTCTCTCCGGATTGCTGCCACTCGGTAAGTCCAGCAACAGTTCTACTCCCCGTGTATTAGGCGGAAACGCGATGACAGGCAAATCGTCGGGTGCGTCCGTTAAAACAGCATCCCGGACGGCGGTTCCTTCTGCGATCGGCGGTGCGGCGGCGGCTCCTAACGGTGGCCTGTTCCAGGGTGGTAATTCAAGTTTGGGGAATGGTGGGATTTTTAAAGACCCTGCACCTCAAGCAGAGGAGACGCCGCCCGTTTACACGCCACCGACCTACACGCCACCCCGTCGATCGTCGGCTCCCCGAAGTCAGGAACCTCCGTACCGCGCGCCTGTTCAATCTGTTCCGCAGCAGCCCCTCCGAACGGTACCGATGGAATTGCCGCCGTCTACACCTACGAGAATTCCCCCGGTCCCAGTAGAATCTGCGGCTCCCACGGCTCCCACTTATCGAGTCGAGGCTCCTTACACAGGCGATCGCGCTCTTGAAAAAGCACAGCAGGCCGATCCCGGCGCTTACTTCCGCAATGGTGAAAACGGTGCAGTCGTCCAGATGGGCGGCTCGTACAGCAGCCGTGAGGAAGCCGAAGCGAAGGCCCAAAGTTTGAAGAAGCAGGGGTTTGATGGCGTTGAGGTGGTGAAGTAAGAGATGAGATGAGGGGTTAAATAAGGGGTGAAATAAGAACCCACCCCCGTTCAAGTTTGTGGCAAAATAGGGCAATACTCTCTGCACTATCAGGGTTTTCCTATGGCATTTTTCGATCGAATGTCGCGTCTGGTGCGGGCAACGGTGAATGAGCAGTTGACGAAGCGTCAGGATCCGGAGCAACAACTGGAGCAAGTGGTCATCCAGTTACAGGTTGATCTTGTGGATTTGCGGCAAACCGTGGCCCAAGCGATCGCCATCCAAAAACGCACCGATCGGCAAAGTCATCAAGCGACGGTGCAAGCGAATAATTGGTATCGTAAGGCCGAGCTTGCTGTGGCGAGTGGTGATGATTCGTTGGCTCATGATGCGCTGACGAAACGTAAGGCTTATCAGGATACGGCTGAGTTGATGACCTCGCAGGTGGCACAGCAGGCGCAGCTTGTCGTAAAACTGAAGCAAAATCTGCGTGATCTAGAAGGGAAAGTCATCGAACTCAAGACTAAGAAGGATTTTTACATTGCACGGGCACGATCGGCTCAAGCCTCGATTCAGCTTAGCGATTTGCTTGATACGACGGGCACAAGTCAGGTATTGCAGGCGTTCGATCGTATGGAGGATAAGGTCATAGAGCTAGAAGCCCAGGCAGAACTGGCGACTGATTTGAGTGCGGGGCAGTTAGAAAAGCGGTTTGAGGCGTTGGGTGAAGCAGATGAGATTGATGCGGAACTGTTGGCACTCAAGCAGGGGATGAACTTGTCCTAGTCGATCGCTTTTTGTCAGTAAATGGGGCTATCCGCTGACGAAATTTTGGCATAACTAAATCTAGGAACGAGAATCAAATACATTTAGCAACGACCTTGCACAGTAGGGCGATCATTCAATTCTCATTCCTGAATTGTCGTAACGTTAGGCGACGTCAATGAATAAATCTTCGCCTTCTTGAGTTACGGCAAAATTTGCGATATTGATGGGTTCTTTGCCCATGGCGAGTATCTTTTTAGCAAGACCTGAAACCGGAATTCCAGCGACGGATTTGACCCATTCGACGTTTTTCCCGGTGCTCATGTCAAACTTAGCGCCGTGGAAGGGGCAGGTGATTATTCCGTTTTCAACTTTACCGCCGGACATGGGAAGTCCGAGATGAGGACATTTATTAGCGATCGCGCAGTACTTGTTTCCCACTTGGGCCACTAGAATAGATTGACCGTTGGCTTTAACTTTGAGGACTTTATTTGCACTCGTATCAACCGTTGTTCCAACTTTAGTTTTAGTCATGATGCAATTTGTGTAAGTTCTTGAGAGTGTCAAGAAATCATACAGGATTAAGGCAGCAGGAGTCTAAAATCTAGGGTTATAAATTTTTGATTCAAAATGCTGCCAATTTAGCGTTGGAATGCCTGACCTGGGGATGGACGCTGGAACCGATGCAGTAGCGACGATCGGATGACGCGAATAACAATGGTTTTAAGATATAATTTTCTACTCGTGAAGTTGAGGAAAGCGTGAAAAAACGATGGATTGCGATCGCGCTAGCGTTGCCCCTTGCATTGGGCTTTGCATTCGATAATGGGTTGCCCTATGCGTTGATCGATCATGCCAATCGTCCGGTGGAAGAGCGATCGATTCTGTGGAGTGATGCGAAGGTGGAGACGTTGGCGTTTGTGAGTCGAGATGGGACGAAGTTGGCGGGATGGTGGGCGAAGAGGTCGGATGCGAAACAAACGGTGATTTTGTTGCATACTTTAGGTGGAAATCGGGTTGATTTGTTAGAGTTTGCAGAACCGATTTGGAAGGCGGGATTTAATGTGGTTTTGTTGGATTTGCGAAGTCATGGGATGAGTGATGGGAAATACTTTACCTATGGTTTTCATGAATGGCAAGATATTTCAGCGGCGATCGATGGTGTGAATGCTAAACAAGCCGATCAAACCTTTGCAATCTTAGGCGTATCGGCAGGAGGAACGGTGGCAATTTCGGCAGCGGCGCGGGATGAGCGAATTCGCAAAGTGGTGACGATCGGGACGTTTGCTGATCTCGGGGAGACGATTGAAACACAAACGAAATGGTTGCCGGAAGGATTGCGGAAACGGGCGATCGGGCGATCGGAGGAGTTGGCAAATTTTAAGGTGGCGGAGACTTCGGCAAAGCAGTGGATTGGGGCGGTGAAGGTGCCTGTGATGATCGCTCATGGGACTGAAGATTCGTACATTCCAATCACGAATGGAGAACAGTTATTTGCGGCGGCGCGGGAACCTAAGGTGTTTTTTAAGATTGCTGGCGCGAATCATGATTCAATGTTGCGATCGACGGATTTGCAACGGGAAGTAATTGGGTTCTTAAAGGGTTCGTGATTTTGCGTTGACGATCGTGAAGCTTGGCCTTGTAGATTTTCCTGGAAGAAGAGAATTGTGTATGATTGGTGCTGTAGGACGATAATCAACGGTGTGACGTGATATGAGCCAAATTCAAATTTCTCTCGAAGGTGCAAGTGCGATCGCGTTGGCTGAGGCATTAAGAGGATTGCCCGGTTTTGAAGTGAGTGTTGAGGTGGGGGAGCCGACTGAAGCGGTGCGGGGGAAGAAGCTCGATCGGGTGCTGGTTACATTGACGACGGTGGTGACGTTGGGGACGAGTACGGTGGGGCTGGCGGACAAGGCGGTGAGTCTGGCGGAACATGTGCGAGATTTTCAGTCGCCTCCTGTGACCTCAGTGTTGATTGTGTCGAAAAAGGGCGATCGGGTGACGCTGAAGGATGCGACGCCTGAGCAGATTGTGGAGGTGTTGCAGGGCATGGAATAGTGTTCAGTTTCTCAAGATTATCTGGAAATGTTACTAAGGCGATAGCGTAAACTAAAAGCACTTGGTGCAAAATATTGTGGGCAACTCTAGAAATGTGTCTGGGTTATTTCAATTTCTCTGGAATGTAATGAATAGTGGCAATTTTTCACCTTAGCTTTCCTCCATAGCTGTTCCGATTATCATGAGGTACGGGTAAAATCTAAAACTTGAGCACAGAGAGGCTTTCGGAAGTCATCGTGTAAAGTACGAGATGGAAAACGGCCATATATGAGAAATAAGCTAAATTTGTATCCAATTGTTGATGTTATATATTTATTGGACAATCTGTTATGACAAATCTTCAAAAATTTAAAATGATAGGTAAGATAGCTACTTGGGCTATCAGCGGATTTCTTCTCTTGGGTCTTTTGGCCAGTATAGGATCTCCGCAGATCGGTGTGACTGTTACGGTAGGAGTCTGGTTGCTATTATTTCTCCCACCCATCTACAGACTGACGAGTCGATATGGTCTCTTTCATAATATATTTTGGAGAATAATTGTATTTCTGATTGCACCCGTGTTGATAGTTGGAAATACACCGCCTGGAAATGTAGTACAGGCTCCTCAAAACACTGTTATGGGTAGTCAGAAAAAGCCTAAAACTATAGAAAGTCCTATAACTTTAGAACAACCTAAGTCAGAAAATACCCCAAGCCTAAAATCAAGTAACAGTACAAAAAAATATACTGAAAAAACCATTACAGCATCGGATTTTGGAAATGAATGGCCGTTACTAGTGAGTAAGGGTATTATCAGATGCGATGCCCCTAAAATCGTCACTTTCATTACGCCTGACGGAATGCGATATGCGGTTAATGGAACAGCTACAGCATTTGGTCATCCAGAAATTAATCCTATTTGGAAGGATTCCCCGGTAGCTTATGTTCCAAAAATGAATCTCTCTCCGCTAATTGATGCAGGATTAAAAATTTGTGCAGACAATAACTGAACTAGTTAAAAAATAATAAGAAAGAAATATGTCGGAGATCTCCATCGCTCTCCTTCACTTCTGTAAAATTTTTAACTCGATCAAAATCTTCCGTCACTAGTTCATTCGCCAAGATAGTTCCCGTTCCGGGAGGCTACGACAATGATCAAGCGTTGAGAAGTTTGGGGATAGGGAAATAAAGTGGAGGTAACATGTGAGTTATATCGTGAGTATTTCCGGAGTGTGTGGTCATGAGCGATCGTCCGGGTGAGTATCAAACTAATCAACCCTTCGAGTATGTGGTAGGGGGAAGTTTGCCGTTGGATGCGGTGAGCTATGTGAAACGATCGGCGGATGATGAGTTTTATGCAGGATTGAAGGCGGGGAAGTTTTGCTATGTGCTGAATTCGCGGCAGATGGGGAAGTCGAGTTTGCGGGTGCGGACGATGGCACGGTTGCAGGCGGATGGGATTGTGTGCGTGTCGATCGATATGACGGCTATTGGGTCGGCGGAGGTGACGGCGGAGCAGTGGTATCTGGGGGTGTTGTGGGCGATCGTGAAGCAGGTGCGGGAACAGACGACTGCGTTGGCGGATTGGAAGTTGCCTGCGCTGAGGAGTTGGTGGGTGGAGCGTGAGGGGTTGTCGTTTGTGCAGCGGTGGGGGGAGTTTATTGAGGTGTTGTTGGGGGAGGTAGGGGAACGGGTTGTGATTTTTGTGGATGAGATTGATAGTGTGTTGGGGTTGGGGTTTCGGGCGGATGATTTTTTTGCGGCGATTCGGGAGTGTTATAACCGTCGGGTGGATGAGCGGCAGTACGATCGGTTGACGTTTGCATTGTTAGGCGTTTGTGCGCCGCAGGATTTGATTCAAGATAGGCGTCGGACGCCTTTTAATATTGGGCAGGCGATCGAGCTTTCGGGGTTTACGGAGGAAGAGGCGATCCTCACATTGGCGAAGGGATTGCCGGGTGAGGAGGAGACGTTGAGGGAGGTTTTGGGGTGGACGGGGGGACAGCCGTTTTTGACGCAGCGGGTGTGTCGGTTGGTGCGGGAAGAAATGCCCCCTAACCCCCAATTCTGGGGGGACATGAGTGTGGATGAGATTGTACAGAGTCGTATTGTTCGGGTGTGGGAAAGTCAGGATGAGCAGGTGCATTTTCAGACGATCGGCGATCGGATGATGGCGGATGAGTCTTTGGCGGGGGCAATGCTGGGGATGTATCAGCGGGTGTTGGCGGAGGGTGGCGTGGGGATTGATGGGAGTGAGGAACAGATTGCGTTGCGGTTGACTGGGGTGGTTGTGAAGAGGGGCGATCGG
The DNA here is from genome assembly GCA_043764895.1 of Synechococcales cyanobacterium. GTDB lineage: Bacteria > Cyanobacteriota > Cyanobacteriia > Leptolyngbyales > Leptolyngbyaceae > JAAFJU01. Next base: position 36,871 of record JAYUJY010000253.1, read on the forward strand.
ATTTTGGTGATGAATCGGATTTATGAAGAGGTGTTTGGGAGTGAGTGGGTGAGTGGGAAGTTGGAGGCGTTGAGACCTTATGGGGAGGAGTTGCGATCGTGGCTTAATACAAATGACAATAATTTTCTGCTTGATGAAAATAGTTTAAAAAAAGCGAGAGAATGGGGTAAAAAAAGAAAATTATCATCAGAAGACTATTTCTTTCTCGTGGCATGTGATGAAAATATGATGGATAAAAAACTGTCAGAACTCTTTCAAACTAAAGAGCTTGCTGAGAAGGTCATGAATGAAACAATTGAGGGAAGTAATCGGATTAACCAACAGATAAGCCAACAGATAGCTCGGGTAGAATTAATTCAGAAAAAAACCTCAAAGACTAGCGAAAGGGCGTCACATCTATTGAAGACGACATATTTCATGTGTGGGATACTACTTATGTTCTCAGTTGCTTTACTGATACCTACGATAAATAAGTTATTCGATATTGAAAATAGACAAAATGGAAGTAAAAATAAATTATCTTCATCTCATGATCTAGTCCTAAGGTTGTAGTTGATGCGTTGATTTTAAAATTTGAGACTTCATCATCTAGGACTGTCCCAAAGAAGCCATCTTCCTCTTCCGTTGCGCTAAAACCATTCATCCCGAATTGAATGTGGAACAGGAGATGAAACGGGCGAAGGAATTGAGAAGTAAGAATGGTGAAGGGAATGCTGGGGATTGGATTTGGGGAGGGACGATCGACCTTTAACTCATTGTTTGCAGTGACGGCGTATCAATGAGATTTTGATCCATCGTCGCTAACTGAAGATTGTAATAAACTGCGGTAGCTGCCAGAAATCGATCGGCTGGATCTTGATGTGGACAAGCAATCTTACGACTCAAGAGCGCAATTTTATAGTTCAGTGAGGCTTCACGAAGTTCAAGCTGTTGTAAAACCGATCGAACCCAACTCATCGAATCAGGTGGCAACACAATTCGGCCCTTCTCCGCCAACAACAACGCCTCCCAAACACTAATCGGACTTAGCCAAAGCTCATTATCGGGATCTTCGATCGCACTTCTCATCGAAGAAGTTAGTTTGGGATTCCCGAGACAATACCAAAGCCAAATGTGCGTATCCAACAAGATATTCATTGCAGCACATCCCAAGGCTGCTCAACTGGATCAATCAAATCATCCAAAATCTCACCTGTTCCTTGCATAAATCCAAAAGCAGGACGGGGTTTCTTAGGAATAGCCGAGGAAATGACAACGATCGGATGACCTTCATGCATCACTGTTAAAGATTGATGCGTCTGCCCGATTTCAAGGAATAGCTTCTGAAGCGCCTCAGGAAGATCAGTCGTCGTAATTGTCATCGTATCGACCTCCATATTAGCTACTGTTTTAGCATAAACCATCTAGCCCAAGCCGATCGAGGAATTGAGAAGTCAGAAGTCAGAAGTGAGAATGGAGAAGGGATTAGAGTTGGGGAGGGGCGATCGATCAATCCTTAATGATCATGAGATTGACCTACCCCTGTTAAGGTGACCATTTGTATTAAGATTTTGCTGACTTCCTCGACGTAAAATGTACGTTTCAGGCTTCAACACAATTATTCATCAATCGAAAAGTAAGTTGATGCCAATTCTGAATCGTCGAATTTAAAGGACGATCGCTCAAACCCTTGTACATCAGCAGTAGTCCATGTGGTCACCTTAACAGGGGTAGAGATTGACCTGAAGCATAGTCACCAAGGATATCTTCATACAATCGAAGAACACAGGATAAGCAACCCGTTTCGCACGGTTCCATTGTTGTCCTTTAAACCAACGTGCCGTAGCGCTAACGATAGTGATTCCAAGAATTAGCTTCAACAACAATTAGCGTAACTTTAAACCCACAGCTTTCAATCGCGATAAAATGATCGAAAGCTGAACGACATTACCGTAATTTGTGAATTACAGCATGTGGATTACAGCGTATGGATTACCTCTTTTAAATAGCGATCGGTTCCTTCCCCGCCACTACAGGCGCAATCGCATTTAGCTTCAGTTCCGGATGATCGCCCATAAGCTGTTGACAGTTCCACTCATTCTTAAACAACAACACCGGACGCTCCCAGCTATCTTTCACCACTAGCGTATTGAACAAGCGTCCGACCGCCTCGACCGCCTCCCAGCCGCCATCCACCCATCGAGCAACCTGGTACGGCAACCAGTCTAACTGCGTCTCAACGCCATACTCATTCTGCAACCGGAACTGCACCACTTCCATCTGCAACTGACCCACCGCCGCCAAAATTGGATCGCGTTTAGCCTCATCGCTGGAGTACATGATTTGTACCGCACCCTCTTCTCGCAATTCAGACACCGCCTTCCGAAATTGCTTGAACTTCGAGGGATTGGGGTTACGCAGGTACGCAAAAAGCTCCGGCGAAAAACAAGGAATTCCCTCGTACTCTAGCTTTTTACCCCTATAAATCGTGTCACCGATCGCAAAAACACCCGGATTATTTAGGCCGATAATGTCGCCGGGATACGCCTCTTCAATCACCTCACGATCTTGAGCAAAAAGTTTCTGAGGCCGGGACAACCGAACCATCTTGCCCGATCGCGCATGGGTGACCGCCATATCTTTTTCAAACTTCCCCGAACACACCCGCACAAAGGCAATCCGATCGCGATGCCGAGGATCCATGTTGGCCTGAAGCTTAAACACAAAGCCAGAGAATTCCGGATACGTCGGTTCGATGGTGCCCTGAGAACTTTCATGGGGACCAGGCCTTAGGGCATAGTCTAAAAACGCCTCCAAAAATAGCTCGACGCCAAAATTCGTCATCGCACTACCAAAAAACACGGGCGTCATAATTCCCGCCTGCACCTCAGCAATATCCAACTCCCCACCCAACGCATCCAGCATCTCCAACTCTTCATGAAACTGGGCGTACAGATCCGGTTCTACCATCTCCTTAAACCGAGGATCATCCAGCTCCATCACCGTCTCGATCGCCACCCGCTTCCCGTGGGTAGACTTCTGGAAAAAGTGAACCTTCTTCAACCGCCTGTCATAGACGCCCCGAAAGCGATCGCCGCTGCCGATCGGCCAGTTCACCGCATAGGTCAACATCCCAAATTCTTTCTCAATCTCGTCAAACAGCTCCAACGGCCCTCGTCCTGGGCGATCCATTTTGTTAATGAACGTGAAAATCGGCAACTCCCGCATCCGACACACTTCAAACAGCTTGCGAGTCTGAGGCTCCAACCCCTTCGCCGCATCAATCAACATCACCGCATTGTCCGCCGCCGCCAACGTCCGGTAAGTATCTTCACTGAAATCCTGGTGCCCCGGCGTGTCCAAGAGATTAATCGCACAGTTCTGATACTCAAACTGCAACACCGTGGACGTAATCGAAATGCCCCGCTGCTTCTCCATCTCCATCCAGTCAGACGTCGCGTGACGCTGTTCCTTGCGCGCTTTCACGGTCCCAGCTTCATGGATGGCACCTCCGTACAAAAGGAGTTTTTCCGTTAGGGTTGTTTTTCCTGCGTCAGGGTGAGAAATGATGGCAAAATTTCGGCGTCGATCGACCGCCTCTTGGAGTTCAGTAAGGAGTCCGGGAGACAGTGGTTCGGAAGAAAGCAGTTCAATGGACATGGGCGGCCTGGGACGCAAGTTGCATGAAGAAAGTGTGGCTACTTATTCTAGCGCCTCTGCTGCACGGTTTGACTCGAAGGTAACTTGACGCTCTCTTCACAAATCCGCCTAAAAAAACATCAATCCTTTTTAAAATTGTTCCGAAATTTTCCGGATGACCCATTAACGTAGTAGTAAAGGGAATACACCATTCGTTAGATATTTCAGGTACAAATTCAGACCCCAACATCTCATACCTCTATCCATAGTTAGGTCTTGATTTTTACATCTTTACAAAGTAAGAATTTAATGAACGTCCTTAGCCCTGATCGTCATCTCTAAGTTCTGCTGTTCTACATGGATCCTTACCTCCTATGAATCCTCTTTCGACTGATACGCCGCTTAGCCCTCTTCCTGAAACTCCACTGACCACTCAGTCCATTGATCTATTCTGGCGCAACCGATCGCCTAGCGGTCCGATGGCTGGCCGCAATATCCTATGGGGGATGGCTGGACCTGAGTATGGCGGACCGTTTAAAGATTTACTTGTCGTAGCTGATGCAAACTGGAGCGTTGCAGCCGTCGCAGACTATAACCGAGACGGTGTTAGCGATTATCTGTGGCGCAATCAAGCCACCGGGGAAAATCTCTGGTGGACTATGGAGGCCCAAGGATCTACGTTCACGGGCTGGGTCAGGCTGACGACAGTCCCCTATCCGGAATGGACCATAGTCGGGGCGGCAGATGCGAACGGAGACCAGCAGGTTGATGTCCTCTGGCGTAACACTAAGACCGGAACTAATCTCTGGTGGATCATGCAGGGGGATCAGATTGGCTCTATGAAGGAGATTCAGGCTCTCGACCCGATCTATACCGATTGGGAAATAAAGGGCGTGGGCGATGCGGATAAAGATGGTGAAATCGATCTCTTCTGGAGTAATCGATCGACGGGAACCATGGCGCTGTGGTTAATGAAAGACGGACTTATTAAAGAAAATATCGGCATTGAGGCGGATGTCACGGGGGGCAAGGGGCAGGGATTCGCTGACTTCAATAATGATGGGCAGTGGGATATTGTTCTGCGCAACGCTGCAACAGGTGAAAATACGCTTTGGATTATGGATCGGGGCACGGTGCTCGATCGATATTCGCTGCTCACGGTCAATGACCCCACCTGGGAGATTGATGCATTAGTACCTCGAAAAAACCGACCCACAGCCTCCGCACCTGACCTCTCCAAGAGTCCGACCGACGTCGTGCCGCTTATTCTGAAAGACTCGCCTAAATTCTTCGATCGCAGCTCACTCGCCCCCAAAAACACACCGACTGGCGCTGAAAAAACCTATTCTTTCGCCGTCAAGGAATCCGGAATCTTTACCGCCAATCTAACCGGACTGACCCAAGATTCTGATGTTCGACTCATCCAAGATGCCAATGGCAATGGTCAGGTCGATGCGGGGGAATGGGTGCTGTCTTTGGAATGGGAACGGGGAACGATGCGCGAGTCGCTGCGGAAATTTATTCAAGCAGGAACGTACTTAGTTCAGGTTCAAAACACTAGTTCGCAGACTGCCCTGTACAGTCTATCCAGTAATTTTACCGCCGCTGTCTCCGATGCGTTGGCCTTTAAGATTCAGTTGAACTATGGCATCGGCACCGAAACCTTAAACGGGGCTGCTCGAAGCGCGATTGCCTCTGCTGCTCAGTTCTGGGAGAACGCCATTGTGTCACGCAGTGGGATTACGAAGCTCAAGGATCTCACCATTGAGATTTTGGGTGGCGCGATTAGTGATAACAACACCTTGGCCCTTTCAGGTCCGCTCGTCACGACGGATGGGGTAAATATTTTTATTGCGAGTGCAGAAACAACGCTAAACCTAAGCCGATTCACCATTTTTAACAGCGATCCGATTTATTTACGCAATATTGTGATCCACGAATTTGCCCACGCGCTAGGTTTTGGCACCCTATGGGAACCGATCGATTTCCCCTCTCGCGGCAAAATCGGTCAAGCCTGGACTGACCTCACCACAGCCACTTACCGCGCCAACAGCTATGCGGGGTATGCCTATGGCAATTTGATCGGCATTGAGGGACCTGTAGCAGTTCCCCTCGATCGAGGAGACTACTCACATTGGGACGAAACCCGGTTTGATGCTGAACTTATGACGCCTTTCTCGGAAGAACCCGATATTGCGATGCCTGCGAGTGTCTTGACGTTATCGGCCCTGCGCGATCTTGGCTGGCGCATTAATCTCGCTGCCGCCGAACCCTATGCTTTGCCGATTGTTTAAACCGATCGCCTATCTTTAAAGAGGGTCCGATCGACAGACTGTCCACTGAAGCCAGCGAGATTTTAGAGTTCGTTAGATGATTACACCTGTAGGCGATTGATTGAGTCAGCGCTTAAAACCACAGGAACGCTTAGAGTTGGATGGACGTCTCGGTTGACTGACATTCCCACTATTCTTCGCTAAAACCTCATGCACTCGGTAACAGCAGCTTAAGGGCTGCTTTTTTATGCGTCAGGAATCAGAGGGTCGGCTACACTATGGGTCTTGCTATACGGCATCGCTACACCATAGGTCTTATAGAGAGATCATCCTAAACTCTACCCCTAGCGTCAGACAGCCATGAACTTTCTTTCTTCAACCTATGCCCTGTTTCTCCTAGGGACCGTCGGTCTTTACTGGTGTCTGGCCGAATCCCGGTTGAAAATGTGGGTATTGGTAGGGACGAGCTTGCTGTTTTATGCGTCGCTTCAGCCGCAGTATGTGCCATTGCTCGTGGTGTTGACGTGGATTACGTTTCAGTTGGGACGGGCGATCGGGGCACCGCCAGATTGGCGCATTGAAGATTGGCAGTTTGCCCAACAGGATTGGAACCAGCGACGGGTTAGGCTACTGATGGTCGGGATTTTTATTCAGCTCTTTTTATTATTTAGCTTCAAATCGGTGGCGTTGCTGTTGATATCTGGACTAGGTAGCCTGTTTCATCTCAATCTAGCCGCTGCCGAAACGGCCTTAAGAACTGTGAGCACGCTGACCCCGATCGGACTAAGTTATTTTACGTTTGAATGCATTGCCTATCTGGTGGATATCTATCGCGGCGCTCCAGCGAGTCGGAGTTTTCCAAGATTTGCCAGCTATAAGCTATTTTTTCCAAAGATGATTTCTGGGCCGATCACGCGGTATCCCCAGTTCATTACCCAATTGCAGTCGGCCCGTGCGCCGCGCGCAGATCAGGTGACGGAAGGGCTGTGGCTGATTGCGGTGGGGGCGATTAAAAAGGGCATTTTTGCTGATCATTTGGGCGTGTTTACGGCGCTGACGTTTGATAATTTGCCGCGTGCGGGCAGCGTCGATTTGTGGCTGGCGATCGTGGCTTACGGGTTCCAAATCTATCTGGACTTCAGTGGCTACGTGGATGTGGCCCGAGGCAGTGCGATGCTATTTGGGATTCATTTGCCGCAGAATTTTGAGTTTCCGTACTTCAGTACTAACTTGGCGGATTTTTGGCGACGGTGGCACATGACCTTAGGCGACTGGCTCCGGAACTATCTTTATTTTCCATTAGGAGGCTCACGGCGTGGACTACTGAGGACGTGCCTAAACCTGCTGCTAGTCATGCTGGTATGCGGCGTGTGGCATGGGGCAACGTGGGGCTTTGTGCTGTGGGGCCTGGTGCATGGTTTGGGACTGGTGGCACATCGGCTGACGGATTTGCTGTCGAAGCGCCATGAGTGGTTGGGATTGTTTTGGCAGAGTCTGCCGGGACTGGTGGTGGCGTGGGCTATAACCCAGAGTCTTGTGTTGCTGAGTTGGATTCCCTTCCGCGTGACGAATCTCAAGGACGCTGGATTTGTATTTCAACATCTTTTTGGGAAAACGGCTGATCCACAATTTATGGTAAAGGTTTACACTGAGACTCTAAAGATGACTCAGCAGCAATTTAGTCTGGCACTACTAGCTTTGAGTGGTGTGATGGCACTGGCTTATCTATTCCACAGAGGGCTGAAGCTTCAGATTAATTGGTACTTGAAATTATTGCTGGTGCCGCTGTGTCTTTATTCCGTGTATTTACTTGCACCTCAAGGCGTCTCGCGGTACATCTATTTTGATTTCTAAACTTTAATTTTTTAGAGGATTTCTCATGATGAACCCTGTTGCTGAAGGGTCGAGGTCTGAAATGTCAAGCTTGGAATCGCCCACTAGAGTTCGCGCTTGGGGAACGGTGACGGTTTTGGATGAGAGCGATCGCTACCGGATTAATCGCATTGAAGTTGAGCCGGGGGCGTCGATGTGTCTTCAGATGCATCATCATCGCAGCGAACATTGGGTGATCGTATCGGGGACGGCCACCGTAAAATGTAACGACAAAATCACCCAGTTGATCCCAAAGCAATCGACCTATGTGCCCATGGGTGCGCGCCACCAAGTCACCAATCCTGGAGTGATTCCGTTGGTGATGATCGAGGTGCAGAATGGGGAATATCTAGGGGAAGATGATATTACCCGCTTTGAAGAATAGCGTTGAACAGGACCTATGACGAACCGAACCCTACCCTTACCTGATTTTTACCCGCCCGATCGCGTTGGTGAGATTTGGCGAGTGCCTTATGAAGCGCGATCGAAGCAGGCGACGAGTTGGGCGGCTGAACATCACATTACGCCTGCAAGCACCGACACAAGGCGGGTCTGTCTGCTGGCCATTGATGTGCAAAATACTTTTTGTATTCCAGAGTTTGAGCTGTTTGTGGGTGGAGGGTCTGGCCGGGGTGCGGTGGATGATACTCGGCGGTTGTGCGAATTTGTTTACCGAAATCTCAATAAGATTACAACGATCGTTCCTACGCTAGATACGCATCGGGCGATGCAGATTTTTCATCCGATTTTTTGGATCAATGCCGCAGGGGAACATCCGATTCCAGTGGCGACGCAGATTACGTTGGTGGATATCGAGTCTGGCGTCTGGCGGGTGAATCCTGCGATCGCCTTGTCTCTGGGCTACGCGTCTGCCGAGCCGCTGCAAGCTCATGCGTTGCACTATACGCGTCAGCTTACTCAAGAGGGTAAATTTCCGCTAACGGTGTGGTGCTATCACTCGATGCTGGGTGGCATTGGTCATGCGTTGGTTCCGGCTTTTGAGGAGGCGTGCTTTGTTCATACCGTGGCTCGGAGTGCTCAGACTCAGTTTGAACTAAAGGGTGAAAATCCACTTACGGAGAACTACTCGATTTTGCGACCTGAGGTGATGACAGGTAGCAAGAATGAACCGATCGCACATAAGAACGATCGGCTCATTCAGCAGCTTCTGGAGTTTGATGAGGTGTACATCGCAGGGCAGGCGAAGAGTCACTGTGTGGCTTGGACGATCGATGATCTGTTGAGCGAAATCATGCTGCGGGAGGATCTTCCGCTTGCTCAGAAGATTTATCTCATTGAGGATTGTTCGTCGCCTGTGGTGGTGCCGGGAGTGGTGGACTTTACCGAGGCGGCGGCGGCGGCTTATGAACGGTTTGCGGCGGCGGGGATGAATATTGTTCGATCGGATTGTTCGTTGGCGTAGCCTCTCTGTAAGAGAATCGGGTGAGCAGACGGATCGATCGGTCTCTCGTATGCCTTTTGTAAAGATTTTATAAAGTAGGACTCTAACTTACTTAGGTCTCCGTCTTTAAGTTTGACTCCAATTAAGCTTAATGGTGAGGCTTTAAATATGGTTCTACCCTTCCAGCAGATTACTCAACGGTTCGCGATCGCCTTGGTTGCAGTTCTCAGTTCGACTAGTATGGCGATCGCTGTTGAGCCACAGGATACGAAGGCTCGACTTTTGACCGATATTGCTTTTCAGTATGCGGATCTCGGAAAATCTGACCGAGCGATCGAAGTGTTAGAGCAAGGGCTGCGCTTAACTAGAGCTATGAGTTCAAAGTGTTTTCAGGCAAATCCTCTAGCTAGAACTGCTGGAAGTTATTTTTTATTGGGACAAGATGCCTTAGCAAAACAGTTGCTGGCAGAAGCCGTGCAAACGGCCAAAAAACAAGACGCAACAGGATGCAGTAGCAGCGCCACTTCCCCCACTGAATCGTTGAGCAACCGAGCTGGAGAATATGCAGAAGCGGGACATCTTGAGTTTGCGATCGACCTCAGCAGCCAATTGGGCGATCCGATTCTGATGGCAGAACTTGCAGGTTATCTGGAAGCCGCAGGACAATCTGAACGCGCGGCTAAAATCCTCGACCAGGCGATCGTACTGGCTATGGCTTCCCCACAATTTCCATCCCCGCTACTCCTGATCGCCATGGCAGAATCCCTGAGAGCAGCAGAGCACCCCACCCTCGTGCCTCGACTCCTCCAGCGATCGCTCGAAAGCATCTCCGCTAAACCATCCTCTCAATCGCCCGCTGAGTTACAAATTCATTCGATGCTTGGTATTGCCCGGTCATTCGCGGGCATTCAGTCCAACTCCCAAGCGCTGGCCGTTCTGGGTCGCGCCATGTCAAAAGTTCAGACCCGACCCAATGCGGAAAAGGTCCAGTATCAAGTTGAAGCGGCCTCGCAATATAAAGCATTAGGACAGCCGCGTCAGGCGACTGAAATTCTGGCAGCGGCTCTTGCGAATGCTCAGAACCTTCCTAAAGATAAGAGCTTGAACAGAGAATCAGCATTAGCTAGCGTCGCAGAAGCCTATGCAAAGCTCGGTGACTTTGAACAAGCGCTGAAGATTGCTCGATCGGCTGGAAAAGTACAGGGGCGAATCTTTGGCTATGAGAGAATTGCTGTAGCCTACGCGATCGCCGGGAAATCTGACGAAGCGGCGAGGCTAGCTCAGTTAGGCGGCAATCGCAATAACACATTGATTGAGATCGTCAGATATTACTTGACTCAAAAACAGCCTGATCAAGCCTTGAAGTTTGTTCAAACTCACCAAGTTAAGGGCATTGCAGACGAAGTTGCTCAGGGATATCTGAAAGCAGGACAGCCGGAACAAGCGCTGAAAATTGTCCAAAACAGTCAGCCTAAAAATCAGCCTAAAAATCAGGAAAAGCCTAAAAATCAGGAAATGGAATGGGTATTTCCTGAAGTGGCTCGCGGCTTCGCACAACAAAAGCAGTTCAACTCAGCTCTGGAGGTGGCACAATCGATAAATAACAAAACCTATAAAATTCAGGCATTGGTCGCGATCGCCGAGGGTTACTCAAACATTGACACAGCAAAGCCCGAAGGTGTTTCAGGTCTAATGACTCACTTCGGCAATTGGGTACAAGAAACATTCGGCGATTCCGATCGAGAACAGGCGGTTAAGGCACTTGATCAGGCACTTGAATTAGCCCGATCGCTCTGAGAAACCTCATTCCAAACGTGCGATCGGTTACAGTTTCCAACTTTGGAATTCTAATGGTCGGCAAACAGGGGCGTGCTTAGGTAGCGTTCACCAAAACTGGGTTGGATGAGGACAATCAGCTTCCCGGCATTTTCGGGGCGTTTGCCGACGATGATGGCGGCTTTCATGGCGGCTCCAGCGGAGATTCCAGAGAGCAATCCTTCTTCTTTTGCCATCCGCCGACTATAGGCGATCGCGTCATCATCGCTGACTAAGATCACTTCATCGATCATTTTTGTGTTCAATACGGGCGGAATAAACCCGGCTCCGATGCCCTGGATTTTGTGGGGACCGGGGCGACCGCCGGAGAGGACGGGGCTGTTGGTGGGTTCGACGGCGACGACACAAAAATCGCGTTTTCGGGCTTTGAGGACTTCGGCAACGCCTGTTAGTGTGCCGCCCGTGCCGACACCGGAAATTAAGATATCCACTTCGCCATCGGTGTCATTCCAGATTTCTTCGGCGGTGGTGCGGCGGTGGATTTCAGGGTTGGCCGGGTTGCGGAACTGCTGGAGCATGTAGGCTCCGGGGGTCGTGTCTACGATTTTTTGGGCGCGTTGGATGCAGCCTGTCATGCCTTCGGAACCGGGGGTGAGTTCGAGTTCGGCACCGTAGGCTCGGAGCATGGCGCGGCGTTCGGTGCTCATGGTTTCGGGCATGGTGAGGATGAGCCGATAGCCTTTGGCCGCTGCGACCATGGCGAGTGCGATGCCTGTATTTCCAGACGTGGGTTCAACCAAGATGGTCTTGCCGGGGGTGATCAGTCCTTCTTTTTCAGCGGATTCGATCATGCTGATGCCGATGCGATCTTTTACCGACGATGACGGATTCATGCTTTCGAGTTTCACCACAATTCGGGCGACGCAGCCTTCGGCTTGGGGGATGCGGTTGAGCTGGACGAGCGGAGTGTTGCCGATGAGCTGGGTAATATTTTCTGCAATTCTCATGGGAGTGAAGCACGTAGGTTAACAGTGCCTATCAGTATATTCTGGATACCTCATGGATTTTACAGACCCGTTAATTCCACAATGGAACCTAGGCACAATAAGGAATCGCAGCGCGGGATTCGCTCTCGGAAGATCATGCGGGGGTGCAGGAGGAGTTTACGCTGATTTTGGCGAATCCACCCTTTAAGGGTTCGGTGGATAAAGCTAGGATTGCGACGAATCTGACGAAGGTGATTGATACCGCTAAGACACCAATTCTGGGGGACATGAGTTTCCGAAGCCCCCAGAATTGGGGGTTGGGGGCGGGTCGCCAGGAGTTCAAAAGGCAGGATCTTATTTAGAGAGAAAGACGGCTTAGGTTGAATGTTGAGATTCGATCGGACTTAGATGAGCTAGAGAGTTTGTTAGGATGAAATGGAAATTAGAAAAAATTGGCGATTTTGCCGAACTGGTAGCGGTGGAACTCCTTCCAGAAAGAAGATGTCTCAGTATTATTCAGGTACTATTCCTTGGGTTAAATCAGGCGAATTAAGAGAAGCAATTATTACCTCTACGGAAGAATCAGTAACAGATATTGCTTTAAAAGAAACAAGTGCAAAATTAATCCCTTCTGGTGCGTTATTAGTTGCAATGTATGGGGCAACAATTGGGAGAATTGCAATTCTGGGGATAGAAGCAGCCAGTAATCAAGCAGTTTGTCATATTGTTCCTGATCTAGATATTGCAGACCAGCGTTATTTATTCTATGCGTTACGTCAACAGGTATCTGGATAGTTAGAACAAAGCGTTGGAGGAGCACAACCTAATATCAATCAGCAAATTATTAAAGAGACAAAAATTCCTCTCCCACCCCTAGAAGAACAGAAGCGGATTGCGGAGATTCTAGACAAGGCCGATCGCATACAACGCAAACGACAGGAGGCCATACGATTAACTGAAGAACTAGGGCGATCGATCTTCCTCGATATGTTCGGCGATCCGATCGCAAATCCTAAAGGCTGGGAAGGCGAAATTGATTTCAATGTAAGTAAATATATTGATGATCGCTCATGGAAAGATCTAACTTTACGATGTCCAATTGAACTAAATGACATTCTCTATACAACAGTAGGCAGTTATGGAAATGCAGCTAAAACACTAGAAAGACGTATTGGGAGAATCAGAAAATCTGTTTAACTCTCTGCTGCAAAGAGCCTTTCGAGGGGAACTGTAAATGCGATCGGGGTGGCAAGTGGAAGTGCGATCGATTTACTATTAGTCAACTATTCCGTTGGTGATGAAAGTTTTGCTAACTGCTCTGTTATTAGACCAGTTATTTTTACGATCGTCTCTAACGGGATATTTTCACGCAACATTTCAAGTGCGATCGCCCGATTGCGACGCTCTTCACCTCTGGCTTCACCTCTGGCTTCACCTTTAAGCACAGCCTGATTCATTTCCATATCATAACAAGCACTGACGTCTGCAAGCGTTCTCATAAGATACTTATCCTCTGAAGATAAAAGTGCGGGAGGGATTCCTTCAAGGTAAACAAGGTACTTCTTACATGCCGTAATTATATCAGTTTTCTCCCTTCGATCGGACGACAACTGCTCAAGGGATTCAAATGCCGCCATAGCCGATCCTTGACCGCCCAACATCTTCAGCCACATCGATTCAGGCACATCAGCGACCTTCGATATCACCACAATTCCCATCCTCAACAATCTCACCAGCCGATAAACACCGACTCCCAATGCTGGATCAGGCTGTGCGCCACAGAGCTTCAGCAGATTCTCACTACAGTTCACCGCCAGAATCCAAGTAAACGGATTTTGATTCTCAATTTGCGCCGTTGCCTCCTTCGATAACCGTTTAGAACCCGTCGAATTCTGTTCTTTTCTGGCAACCTCGACCAGTTCTTTCTGCTTGGGTTCCCAATACAAATTTTTCCGCGTGATCGACTTCAGGATATCCGTCGCTTCGAGATAGGAACTGTAATGCTCGACCACGATCGTTGGCCACTCTTCCATCAATTGGTCGAACAACCCCAGATCTTCCTCTTCCCATCCAGGATTCGATCGGTCTCCCATAAACATCAGATCAATTTCCAAATCCTCATCATTTCGCACCTGAATATTTTGCTGAGTATTTCCCTTCGTTTTATACAAAGACTGAATATACAGCTTAAAAAAGCGATCGTGCTTATACTGCGCCATTTTTGAATTCGATGGAATGACTTTGCAGTACTTTAGCACTAATATAGTTTCATGATGGCATTGAAGAACCTAGTCCCACGATCACCAATATTACATAAATATGATATGGCAAATTATTTTCCATAAAAGCTTTGAAGAGTGGTTCTTTGCTCAAAACAATGGAGTACAGGATCGCAATGGTACTTGATGTTCTAGAAGAGCAGGGAGCACTATTGGGTCGTCCTTACGTGGACACGATCAAAGGTTCTGCCTTTACCAACCTGAAAGAACTTCGAGTCCAGCATGATGGCAATCCTTACCGCATCCTTTTTGCCTTCGACCCACAACGCCAAGCCGTTTTGCTCATTGGCGGGAATAAAGGAGGCGATAAACGTTGGTATGAAAAGAATATTCCGACCGCCGATCGACGGTTCATGGAATACTTAGAAGAAACTAACAGCGGTAAATCCTAATGAATAGACAGCACAGAACCTATCAACAAATCAAACAAGAATTCTCTCCAGAAATGCAGTCAGAAATTAGTGCGGGTACCGATCGAATTCCTGCAAAATTGAGTATCATCAGCGCAGTTCGACAAGCCGCTGGACTTACTCAAGAAGAATTAGCCGATCTATTGGAAGTTCGGCAATCTTATCTCTCTCAAGTTGAATCTAGAGAAAATATTACCCTCTCCACATTGATTAGCACGATCGCAGCTATGGGTGGATCGATCGATCTCACAGTTCATTGTCCAGAGAAGCCCTCTGTCCAATTCTCACAGATTGAAACGTCATTCATTGGCAACAAATATAGGATTCCGATCGAGGTGGCGAGTGGAAGTGCAATCGATTTTGATTGCGATCGTGAAAGTGCGATCGATCTGAATTTATGTATATAGAAATAACCGAATGCGATCGCTCGTCCAAGTCGCGATATTACAACCAGAAAAATCATTGTCTTCAGTCAAAATCGGACAATCTAACAGCAGAGCAGTTGCAACAATCGGTCAGTCATTGACATCACGGACAGCAATCCGCGTTCGTTCACCTCACTCGTACCCAATTTCTTCAACGCTGGTAATATAAGGCATTTTACGGTCCTCCTCGTAGATTCTCAGTTCTTCCCAGAACGTCTGTTTAGACCCTCTGGCAATATCATCACCCAATCCACAAATCTGAAAAGATTCAAGACATCAAATCGGCTATAGTCCAATTCGTACAGCCGCTTGACTAATAACCTTTACCGTCGCACTGTTCCCGCAAATCCTGCCGCCTTAAATTGCTTAAGCTGCAACGGTTCTGGCTGACCTTCCGGAACTGTAATGCGGATTGCAAAATGACCTAGACCGATCGGAATTTCTTCCACAGACCCGAGCCGACCCCGATTAGCCATGATAGTGTCGCCATTCGCATCAAACACCCGACCAAAAATATCGCCATTCTTCAGCGCCTTCCCCGACTCATTCAGCATCGTGCCTTCAATGATAAAACATTGCGCACTGCGACCGCTGCCATTACTCCCCACCGTTCCCGCAGCCATTTCCGGCGTACAGGCGTGATAAGACGTCTCTGTCACCTTTACTTGGACCAACGCATGAACAGGCGTCACCCCGATCGAAAACACACAAGCCACGGCGATCGCAACCGCTGCAAACCCCTTAGCCCAACCCGTCACCCAGTTCGCCAGAATAAGCAGCATAAGATATCACTCGCAACTAAAAATCTCCTTCCTAGTGTCTCGCAATACCCGCATCCCTGCAACCCTTCAGGAATTTCCAATACCCCCAGCCCGAAAACTCACGGCTGAAACGTTCTCAAGGTTCCCGTATCCTACTACCATGGGGTGAGATAGATCTTGTTCTAACACGCAGCTATAAGGTATCTCTATGTCCGCATCCAGTATCCGCTACGGCACCAATCCTCCCATCGTCTTCGGCACCGACGGCTGGCGCGGCATTATCGCCGACGATTTTACCTTCAGCAACGTCTGTAAGGTGACTCGCGCGATCGCCACCTATCTGGAAAAGGCATACAGCAAGGATCGTCCCGTTCTCGTTAGCTACGATCCCCGGTTTTTGGCCGACCAATTTGCTTACACGTCTGCTAATATCTTGGCCGATCTCGGCTGGACCGTAAAAATCGTCGATCGAGATTGCCCAACTCCCGTCATCGCCTACAACGCCAGACATTTGAATTCAGCCGGAGCGCTGATGTTCACCGCCAGCCACAACCCGGCTCCCTACTGCGGGATTAAGTACATTCCCGACTACGCAGGTCCCGCCACCACCGACATTACCGACACGATCGTCGGCGCACTCGCCACGGCTGAAAATACGCCCCCCACTGGAAAAAACAGCGATCGTATCAGCACCTTTGATCCAAAGCCTGCCTATTTAGAATTTCTGTACAGCATCCTAGATGTGGAGAAAATCCGGGCTGCAAAATTAAGTGT
>JAYUJY010000254.1:0-3043 GCA_043764895.1 Synechococcales cyanobacterium
AGTTGTAGGGGCATGGCCATGCCGTGCCCCAAACCCAACGAGAAAGAGTTAAATGCCTAGATTATTTAAACTGCAATCTGACCCAAAAGCCGATCGATAATGGTGCGCGATCGACGTCCACTGGCGGGGATCATCCGGTGGGCTAAGACGTGGGGAGCTAAAACCTTCACGTCATCAGGAATTGCATAGTCCCGATCGGCCAAGAATGCATAGGCTTGGACTGCACGAACCAGCGCTACCGTTCCGCGAGGACTCACGCCAAGCGTCACTTCCGCATCGTCTCGGGTCGATCGCACGAGTCGTAAAATGTACTGTTCTAACGACGTCTCAACCTTCACTTGGCGGCAAGCGGCCTGAAGCTGCTGAATGTCTTCTGGGGTGATGCAGGGGGCGATCGGTTGGCTTCGGTTGGGCGCGTGCAGTCGCTGAATCATCCGCAGTTCGTCGGCTTCCTCTGGGTATCCGAGGGACAGCGATAAGGTAAAACGATCCATTTGCGCTTCGGGCAGCGGGAAGGTTCCTTGGTATTCCACGGGGTTTTGGGTGGCGATCGTGAAAAAGGGCGTGGGAACGGGGCGCGATTGGCCGTCGATGGTGACTTGATGCTCTTCCATCACTTCGAGGAGCGCGGCCTGGGTACGAGGCGTGGCGCGATTGATTTCATCAGCCAGAAGGATATTTGCAAAGACGGGTCCCGGCAAAAACTCAAATTCACCATGCTTTGGGTTCCAAATATTGGTCCCGGTGACGTCCGTGGGCATCAGGTCTGGCGTGCATTGGAGCCGCTGAAACTGGCCGTCAATGGATTGCGCCAGCGACTTTGCCAGCAGGGTCTTTCCGACTCCCGGCACGTCTTCCAAGAGAACATGTCCGCCAGAGAGTAACCCCACCAAAACTAACCGAATCGCGTCGTCTTTTCCCACGATCGATTGGTGCAGATTATCCGTCAGTTTTTGTAAACGATCGCGCATCAAGGGTGAGGAATTGAAGGGGTAAATTAACGGGAATCAATTCTCATTTAGTTTACGCCACGAATCCACCAACAGTCACGCGTAGGCAACGCAGGTCAGGCGACGCAGGTTAGGCGTTCACGGGCGATCGTACAGTCGAGATTGATTTGGTGCTTGAGATCATCGAGAGACGAAAACTTTTGTTCGCCTCGTAAAAACTCCAACAGCTCTACGGTAATACTCTGACCATAGAGATCGCCGGACCAGTCAAGGAGATGCACTTCGATCGTTTGGGTAAGGCCATTTAGGGTCGGACGGGTGCCAATGTTCATTACGCCCATGATGGTTGTAGATGACAGGTCTCCCACAACGCGCACTGCATAGACGCCCTGACGAGGCACGAGCTTGCCTTCGGGAAGCTGGAGGTTAGCGGTTGGAAACCCCAGTTGGCGGCCCATCTGTTGACCTTTGACGACGATGCCCGGGAGATCATAGGACCGTCCTAGCATCCGCGTGGCTGATTGAATATCGCCCGATCGAAGCGCTCCCCGAATGGCGGTACTGCTAATGCGATCGCCCGCAATGGTCTCCAGTTCCACCAGTTTGACCTCAATGCCAAACTCCGAGGCGATTGTGCGCAACATCAGAGCATCCCCCGATCGCTTGCGGCCAAACCGAAAATCTTCCCCGACGCTAATAAAGCGGGCATTAAGCTGACGAACTAAGACTTCCTCCACAAACTCGTGGGGTGACAGATCCGCTAACTCGCGAGTGAACGGCAACAAGACGAGCTGATCTACGCCCATTCGTCGGAGTTGACGCACCCTTTCGTCCCCCGGCGTCAGCGTCGGAAGCTCTTCCCCAGAGAAAAAGGCCACGGGATGGGGTGAAAAACTGACCACGGTCGAATAAAGACGATGAGCATTGCCTTGAAGAGAACGTTCAATCGGGTAGGTCAAAATCGGTTGAATAACCTGGCGGTGCCCGAGGTGGACACCATCAAAATTACCGAGAGCAGCAACAGTTGGCTTTAACACAATTTCAGGCGACGATGGAATCCACACGCTATATTTTGCCATGATGACTTAAGGGATTGTCATCCGTAGGAAGTCTCAAATATACGCGAATTATTCGCCAATCTAATCCTTCTCGGATGGCGGAGAAAATTCTCCCTCTTTTCTCTTTCAATCAAAGCTGAGAACGTCCGGACTGAATCCATTCCTTTAAGGAAGAAAGTTCTTTTCTAGCTGTCAGATTGTATTGCAGGGGCGTGATGGTGATGTAGTTTTCTCGAATGGCCTGAACATCAGACGGGACATCCGCCTCAGCCTCGGGATCAGCCACTTCGGTGATCGCTTCACCTGCTAGCCAGTAGTAAACTTTCCCTCGCGGGTCTTGGCGTTTTTCAAACACTTCAATGTACTTTCTAATCCCTTGAGTTGTTATTTTTGTCCCCCGAATTTCCTCTGCGCTCACGGGAGGAATATTAATATTCAGGAGTGTTAATTCGCTGCGAGGTTGCTGAATCAGTCGATCGAGCAGGCTTCGAGCATAGTCTGCCGCAGGCTGAAAGTCCTTCAGGGTGAAGCTAGTGAGGCTTAGGGCCATGGATGGAATGCCTTCCATAATCCCTTCCATTGCGGCGGAGACTGTCCCGGAGTACAGCACGTCGGTGCCGAGGTTGGCTCCTTGGTTAATCCCGGAAAGTACGTAGTCGGGTTTGTCATCAAGAAGCGACCAGAGGGCTAGCTTTACGCAATCAGAGGGCGTCCCGGAGCAGGCCCAGGCTGTTATTCCCGCGTCATACACGTCCTCAACGAGGTTGGCCCGGATGGGTTGGTGCAGGGTGATGCCGTGTCCGGTGGCCGATCGTTCGCGGTCAGGGCAGACGACCGTGACTTGATGACCTGCTGCATTCATGGTGTTGGCGAGCGTTCTCACCCCCGGCGCAAAAACTCCGTCGTCGTTACTAATAAGTAGGCGCATAAGCGAATAGGTTTTCCTCTAGACTAAGTAGGCTAAATTAAGGTTCATCCTCTATCTTCCCCGGTTATGTCAGAACTTGAAGCGCAATTAGAGCAAATCAAACAAGA
>JAYUJY010000255.1:0-12214 GCA_043764895.1 Synechococcales cyanobacterium
ATACTTGTCCATAAGAACCTCAGCAGCGGATGGGGTTTATTCTTGTCTCACCCAATCTCATTATAAGACCTTTTATAGGTGATTGTTCGAGGTTCCCTAATGGCGATCGAACCTACATTTGGGATGACCACAACTACCCGCCCCGCGAAATTCAAGGCTTTCTTAAAAAAGATGAACTGCAACGGCTAATCTGGCGACGCAACAACAACAAACCGCTGCATTTAAAAATACCAGATACCATGATCGCCGGACGTAGCTACCAAACCGAAGCCAATCAAAACCATGTCGCGATCGCAAAACTTCGCCGTAATCTCCCCCTCACCGAAACAGATCTCACCGCCTTAGAAGAAATGCTGTTTACCACCGATGTTCACAGATTTTCATCAGGATGGACTGGATGGCGTTTTTGGCGATCATGATGCGGATTCGATCGTAGTTTCACCACGATTTGGGCCACGCAGCCCTCGGCTTGGGGAATGACTTAGTGCGGCTTGATCGTGCTGATCGTGACATGTTCCTTTTCGGACATTCTACGAACCAGATAAATTTTTAAGAAATGAGGATTGCGTTAGGATGATTGCTGTTCGATATTCTATTGCAAATCCTATTAGGACTGAAAAGATGCACCCTAAAGAACTAACTGAAGCCTATGCTCGTGGAGAAAATATTACGGCTCTGTTGAAGGGACTGTCTAAGATAGATTGCAATACGGAGGAGATGATTGAAACTGCATACGATTTACAATCTGGCAGTTATGTTAATGATCTTAATGACTTGGAAAAATATCAGCATAAAGTTGACTATGGTCGAACGATCGCCGAGGAGATTCTTGCCTTGACTAGGCCCACAAGTATCTTAGAGGCGGGGGTGGGCGAGGGGACGACCTTTTCATTTGTGCTGACTAGCTTAAATAATCCTAAATTAGAAGCGCATGGGTTCGATATTTCTTGGTCTCGAATTGCGACTTGTCGTCACTGGCTTCAAAAAAATGGCCAGACGGACGCATTTCTATCGGTTGCGAGTTTGCTGAATTTGCCTTATCTCGATAATAGTTTTGATGTCGTTTATACGTCTCATACCATTGAACCCAACGGTGGAAATGAGAAAAATATTTTGCAAGAACCTCCGTTGATCGAGAACTCTGATTCATTATTTTCAGCGGAAAGTCTGCGGGCCTATCCAAAAATCAAGGGAATTCCTTGTTTACGATCGCAAGATGGCGTGATTGCTAGCGCCTACCATCAAGTGTGAGAATCGATCGATCAATAGACCCTTCCCAGATTCGCAATCCTGCGCTATATTGTGTGCCAATAGGAACCTTCACACTATCTGTAGCGCAATCCACCCATGGTCCAAGATATTCAACGCACTCGCCCGATCGAAACCACCTCAGCCCAAGCCAATGGTCAGTTTCCCGCGTCCGCTCCAGCCGCCAACCCCGTTTTCTACCGCACCTACAGCCGTAAGCTCACGGGAAAGAGCCGGGAATCTTGGAGCGAAGTGACGCGTCGAACGTTGGGCGGTTTGGCTGAGCTGGGCCAGTTTACAGACGACGAAAAAGCGATCGTTAACCAGATGCAGCAGGAACTCAAATGTCTGCCGTCAGGGCGGTGGCTGTGGGTGGGCGGAACCGAGTGGATTAAGAAGCCTGAGAATTTTAATGGCGCTTACAATTGCACCAGCACAAATGTGATTGACTGGGCGGCCTTTGGGTTGATGATGGACTTGGCGATGATGGGCTGTGGGACGGGAGCCATTATTGAGCCGAAATATACCAATAGACTGCCTGCGATTCGCAATGTCCTGACGGTGAAAATGGGTTGGGGAATCGGAACAGTTCCCGAAAACGATCGCATTGAAAAAACGGAAGTTAACATCAGCGGCAACACGGTCGAAATCATTGCAGGAGATAGCCGTCGCGGGTGGGTGGATTCCTATCAGGCATTGCTAGAGATGTCTACTGATGAACGCTTTGATGGCCCGGTGACGATTACGATCGATCTAGGCAATATTCGTCCCGCAGGTGAGAAGCTAAAGGGCTTTGGCGGTGTTGCGAATCCGATTAAGTTACCGAATTTGTACGATCGGTGTGTTCAGATTTTGAACAAGGCGATCGGTCGTCAGATGACGCCTGTGGAATGCTGTTTGCTCATTGATGAAGCCGCTGCCTGTGTCGTGGCCGGAAATATTAGGCGCTGCTTGCCGGAAGATGCGTTGGTGCATACCGATCGGGGATTAGTAGCCATTAAAGATGTACACATTGGCGATCGGGTTCAA
This sequence comes from Synechococcales cyanobacterium, assembly GCA_043764895.1. Classification (GTDB taxonomy): domain Bacteria; phylum Cyanobacteriota; class Cyanobacteriia; order Leptolyngbyales; family Leptolyngbyaceae; genus JAAFJU01. Next base: position 2,278 of record JAYUJY010000255.1, read on the forward strand.
ACGCCGATTGGCTTCCGGGCGATCGTGAATAAGTTTGATCAAGGTGTGCAGAATGTGTACGACATTGACACCAACGCAACACCGTCTCGGGCCACTGCAAATCATCGTCATGCGGTTCTGAGCAATGTGAGTGCCGAGCAAACGCTGGACCAAATTACGTGGAAACGAGTGGGCGATTTGGCGGAAGGCGATCGCTTGATGCACAACACCCAAATTCTTCCTGGCACAGTGACGGAGCTGCCAGCAGATTTTACACGCGATCGCCCCGAGCAAAGCCGCACTGCGAAGGCATTAGAGATTCCGAAGCTCACAGCAGATGTCGCTTGGTTGATTGGGTTTACCCACGGGGATGGTTATGTTGCATTGGGTCGTAATAAGCACGATAAGCCTTATGGTCGTGTGGAATGGGCGATGAATGCCAATACGCCAGAGTTAACGCATCAGTTGCAACAGAAACTCGATCGGGCGTTGAACCTATTCGGCCTTACGGCAACCCATGGTGTTGTGGCGGGTGAAAATACGGCGAGAACGGTGTGCTCTTCGATTCGATTTGCAGAATATTTCCATCACTACATCAAGCAACCTCGGGTCACGCTTGTCGTTCCTGAGTTTATTTTGCAGGGAACGATCGAAGTTCGGGCGGGTTATTTGGCAGGCTTGATGGATAGCGACGGAGCCGTAAACAACTGTCCGCCCCATTTGGTTACCACCGTGTACCGATCGTTTGCACGTCAAATTGGAGTGGTGCTATCGAGCTTAGGGATTGCAGGACGTTGGAGTATTGTGCAGCCTCAGGACGAATCGTGGCAAGTGAAGTACAACATCACGCTTCCGGCCTTGAAGGGTCGCTACAATGCGATCGTGGCGTTGTACTCGGTCAAAGGTGAACTGCGTCAAGGGCTAAAATCCCATGGCTTTACCATTCCCGGTGTAATGATGCGCGAAACTTATACCTACAGCGAGATGCGCGAGATGGGTTTCGAGGGCGCGCGCACGACGGATTCAAACTACGAACGCTATTGCGGTGAATCGGACATCGCATTGGATATTCCTGTAACGGTTAAGGGCTTAAGCAGCTACGACTCTGTGCAAACTTATGACATTGAAGTTGAAGAAGCACACTGTTTTTATTGCGATGGGTATTTGACCCACAACAGTGCTGGGATGAGACAGGGCAACAGTGCAGATACAAAGTTTGCAATGGCAAAAGATGATCTATGGCAACAGGCTGATGATGGCAACTGGCGCATTGATCCTGAGCGTGATGCGTTCCGGATGGCTAACCATACGCGGGTCTATCATCACAAACCGACGAAGCAGGAAGTGCTTGATGCGGTGCGAAAACAGTTTTATTCTGGAGAAGGAGCCATTCAGTACGCTCCTGAAGCGATCGCCCGATCGAGCGCTGACTTACTTAAAACCCGCGATCAACAAATCGCGTTTATCACAGCTTACGAATCGGGGAAAGGTGCTGAGTTCCTATTAGAACTAAACCCAACTATGGAAGGTTCGGAAATTGAGCATAGACTGGGAAGATACGGTTTAAATCCATGCGGAGAAATTTTGGGCGAAGATTTCCATTGTAACCTTTCGGAAATACACCTAAACCAAATTGATCCTAAAGATCTAAAAGCGCAGGACGATGCTTTTACAGCGGGTGGATTAACCGTTGCCGCATTACTCAATCATCAATTCACCGAACCGCGTTATCAACATTCCCGATTACTTGATCCGATCGTAGGCGTTTCATTCACCGGGCTGTTTGACTTCTTCGTGCAAGCCTTCGGGACTGAATGGTTGAACTGGTGGGAAACAGGCCGTCCGAACACCATGCGCGGCCTAGAATTCAAAGCCAAAGAGCAAGAATATCTTTCGCGATGGAAAGCAACCGTTCACAAAGTCGTCGCCGAATACTGCACCAAGCACGGCATCAAGCCCCCCAACCGCTGCACCACCGTCCAACCCGCCGGGACCAAAAGCCTCCTCACAGGCGCATCTTCCGGCTGGCATCCGCCCAAGGCCCAACGATTCATCCGTCGGATTACCTTTGGCAAAAATGATCCCGTGGCATTAGCGTGTTTGGATTATGGCTACAGCATTGTTCCATCGCAGTCTGACAAAGATGAAAATGGCAAATTGCTCACCGATGCCTTTGATCCACGTTGTACTGAATGGCTAGTCGAAATTCCAGTCGAAGTCCCTTGGGCCAATATTCCGGGCGCGGATGAAGTGTCTATTGAACTGTTTTCAGCAACAGCACAGTTTGATTTCTACATGCAAGTGCAGAAGTATTACACCGCGCACAACACCAGTGCAACGATCGAACTTCGCGAAGATGAAATCGATGCCTTAGCTGATGTAATTTATGATTCTGTCGCCACTAACGATGGGTACATGAGTGCCGCATTGTTAGCTCGATTTGATGCACCGTTCCCTCGATTACCGTTCGAGAAAATCGATCGAGAAACTTACCTGAAGCTATCAGCCGAAGTCCTCGAACGACGCACCGTGGATGATTTCTACGGAGCCTTAGCGAAGTATGATTCTGGCGAAGTGATTACCGAAGGTCCAGCAGGATGTGATTCGGACAAGTGCCTGTTTGAAGCAGCGAAGAAGTAAGTTCAATGTGAAGTGAATGGAACCGGGTGGTCAATGCGATCGCCCGATTTTTTCATAAGCGCTATTTGAACCCGTTTCAAAGCACCAGATTTCGACTTATTGCGCCCAATTCACTTTGCGGAGTGTTGACCTTAGGCGTCGGGGTAATGCTGAAAGCCCGATCGGTTGGGATGCCCCAGTGAGCTTGGAGTTGTTGCAGCAGGCGATCTTGCTGGTTGCGAAATCCTTCGATTTGGCCGCCGTAATTGACGACTGAAAACCACACTAGTCCTCGATCGCGGGTCGGCAATACGCCCGAAAGCGCACAGACTTCATTGAGGGTTCCTGTTTTGGTCACCGTATGTTTGGGAATGCTGCGATCGATTAACGTGCCAATGTCCGTACCCGAAATAGGGAACAAGTCAGAAATCGTAAACCCATTGCGCTCCGCATGACGGGCAACCGCGCTAAACATTTGGGAGACGGCATGGGGAGAGATGCGATTTTCGACGCCGAGACCTGAACCATTGATCAGAGCGATTTCTTGGACAGGGACGCCTGCGGCACTTGCAGCTTTTTGAGCCGTGGCTTGGGGTCCGCCGAGCGATCGCGATAGCGATTCAGCCATGATGTTATTGCTGTAGACATTTAGTCTTTTTAGCAAATGCATCAGCGGCAGTGACTGATGCTTGATAATGGCTTTCGCATTCATTGCATTGAGATCTAAATTTTCGATCGCTCTGACGTTGCCATTAATGATCACCGTTGGCTTACTCGGTTGAAGTTTGAGTTGGGCATACTGCTCTGAAAGGTCTCCCTGCCAAGCCTTTGAATTCAACGCTTGTTTTAGAAATCCGCCCGACTTTACAGGGTCAAAATCGAAGTTCATAAAGAAATTTCCGGTGATAACAAGATCGCCCGCGACTTGCTGAATTCCAAGCGTGTTTAGCGTATTTCCCAGCGCGATCGCCTCCTCCCACACAAACATCGGATCGCCGCTCCCCTGAATCACCAAGTTTCCCTGCAACACCCCATTCTGAATCGGACCCGTCGCATAGACTATCGTGTCAAACTGGTGCGCCGAACCCCAGGTTTCGAGGGCGGCGAGCGACGTGGCAATTTTCGTGAGGGAGGCCGCAGAAAGAGGCGTGGTGCCTTGATGATTGACCAACATCGACGCCCCAGATTGAATCCAGACGCCCTGTTTGTTCACGTCCAATCCCTGAGATTTGAGCGTCTCCAGATAACGCCGGACGATCGCTTCCGCTTCTGGGTCCCCGTCGCCCGGAAATGCCTCCCACGGCGTATTTTGCAGTGTCTTCACCCCCACCGCATCGGGGAGCAGCATCTCCTTCATCCTCTCCGGCTTGGCCTCCCCAAATCCCATTACACCCCCCCCAACAACGGTCAACGCAGGCACCAGTCCAAGGAATAGCGCGATGGCAGGAATCGATCGAGGGAAACGTGGCATCATGAATGGGCGCTCGTAAAATATTTGCAAATAGAAACTTCAACTGGGACACAGGTTATGGCAAAGCCCGATCAGAATCAAGTCATTCGACAATTACCCGTCGCCGCTGGAATGCTATCGGGCATTTTACTATTTGCAAACCGAATGGTGACCACGGACTTGACCGAGACGCAATCGCGATCGGATGCCGTGGGGGTGATTATCAGCGCTCTGTTGATTTTGGTGGGGTTGCTGTGGGACCGGATTCAGCCCAAGATTCCAGGCAGCGTCGAACTGTTGGGCAAAGAGCAATTTTATCTAGACGAGAATTTATCGGAATCGCGGCGCACCGAGTTAGCCTGGGCGTCCCATAGTTTACTAAACAATACGGTGACTCAGGCTGTTCTCTTATATTGGGATGGGAAGACGGTGTTGCGGCGCGGTATTTTGCCAGAGGGTGCGCTAGAAGTGGTCCCTGGGGCGATCGTTAGCCGAATTTTGAGCAATCACAAAGCCGTTTACCTGGTCGATACGAGTAAGTATCCCGGCAAAATTGAATTTGGGTATTTGCCTGAAAACATTCAAGGGATTATTTGTCAGCCGATCGGAAAAAAAGGCGTGTTGATTTTGGGAGCCAATGCCCCACGGAGTTATACGCAACTGGACGAAAGCTGGATTGGTGCGATCGCCCAAAAGTTGACCTACGCGATGGATGAAGAATAGGAAGAGAGAATCAGACGTCTCAGACGTTGTGTTACAGTGACAGATCTAATCCGGGCCATTCAACTGCGGAATCTTTGGGCATGTCTACCTCTATCGCCCCACCCTCACTTCAGCTCTTACTATTTGTCGATCGTCGTCCAGGAACCCATGACCGAATTCGGCAAATTCAGGACCTGTTAACCCATCTTCAACAGGAATTGCCGTTTGACCTAAAAGTCATTGATGTGATTGAACATCCCAACCTTGCTGAACGCTATCGCATCGTGACCACCCCCACCCTGGTCAAAATTGCGCCCGAACCCAAACAAACGATGGCTGGCGGAAATCTTCCTGAACAGATTGAGCGCTGCTGGGAACGTTGGCAAGGAATTCCAGCAGAAAACCCCGATCGATCGATCGACGTTTCGTCGGAGCAGAGCGATCAGGGCAGCCTGTCTCGCCCTCAAGATGTAGAAGGCATTCAGCGCCATACCGAACTCATTACCCTTTCAGATCAAGTCTTCAAACTCCGCCAAGAACGGGAAGAACTCGTGGCGCAGCTTAACTTCCGCGATCAAATTATCACCATGCTGGCCCATGACATTCGCAATCCCCTCACCGCCGTCTCGATCGCCATCGAAACCCTAGAACGCGCCAACCAGCCCAGCTCCGAACAATCCATCCATCTCACGCCCACCCTGCGCACCCAAATCCTAAAGCAAGCCCGCGCCCAACTGCGTAACATGAACGTCATGATTACCGATATCTTGGAAGCCACGCGAGGCACCCAAGCTGGGGCACGGCTCCAATCCAGCACAATTGACTTGCCTGCCATTTGCCGAGAATCCCTGACCAATCTTCAAGGCCGCATTGGGGAACGATCGCAGCAAATATGCACCGACCTTCCGACCGATCTGCCCATCGTTTATGGCGACTCTGAGCAAATCAAACAAGTGATTACCAACCTGCTGGACAATGCGATCAAATACACGCCCAAAGGCGGCAGAATCACCCTGTCGGTCATGCATCGCACCACTCAGAAAGTGCAAATCAGTATTGCGGATAATGGACCCGGAATCCCGGAAGAGAAATGTAAACGAATTTTTGAAGATCGCTACCGATTGGAACGCGATGAACAGCGCCAAGGCTATGGCATCGGTCTCGCCCTGTGTCAACGCATTGTCTGTGCTCATTATGGACAGATTTGGGTCGATTCAGTGTCAGGACAGGGCAGTTGTTTTCACTTTACGCTGCCCGTTTATCGGACCTCAGCCTAATCCCGATCGTGAAATCTGATGTCGAAACCCAAACAATCCCTTGAAAGTCTCAGTATAATTACGGATTCAACTATCATCACCGCCTTATAAGGAACACAAACACTCCGTACCGAAGACTACTGAGCTGTTTAACAACACTTTATATCAAGCGAATGATCTCAGTATCATCAGCCTTAATGTGGGTTAAAGCCTCTCTATTCACCACTTTTGAAGTCTATACACGGACGAATAGCACGTCTCGCTGCCCGTATCAAAAACATATCGATAACATCGACTTCTCCTTATCATCTCACGAATCAAAAAATCCAAGCCTTCTATTTCACATTAACAACACATGGGTAACGCATCTATCTTATGGATGATTTATAGCTAGTTTGAGCTAATCCATTGCGCGGGATCACTCAAATCGCCGAGGTACGAGGTGCTTATTGTTGCTGCTTAAAGGACCGATCGCAGCGGTATTTTGAAGCCTTTAAGCCCCTGAATCGGTCTTGCGATCGGCGGTTTCTTTGGGGTTCAGGGTTCTATTGCACCCATCGGGCTAATCCTATGGTGGGTACAGTACCCATGTCTTTTCAATCACGCGCTGACAGCATCTCTGAATACGCCTAAGATGCACGCCCATTAAGCCGTTCAGCCTTAAAGGACTTCATCAAGACTTTATGGTTTTAGGGTGCGAGAAGATGAGTGTTATTACGGTATGCCCATTCCGGCCTGACCTTTATAAAAGAGGGTAGGGCCGCCATTTCTCTTGAATTTTTAGGTTTTCGCTTAAATTTTTATTGGAATGGCTATCCAAGCTTCCTAATCTTCTAAACCCTTTGACTTCACCCGGCGAACATTAGCACATGCAGCAGCTCAAATCTCTCACCCGACCTCCGATCGCCTCGCCCTTAGGTGTCTCACCCGTTGCGCCTTCGGTCGTTGTCTATGAATGCGACGTTCATCTCAAATTCCGAATGATTGAAGAAAAAAACCTGCCGACCGATCGTGAAGAACTGCTGGAATTGCTGCTGGATGCCTTTGGGTATGGCAGTGATGAGTATCTAGAACCGTTACAGGTCGCTGTGAATGTTGCTGAGATTTCGGAAGTCGAGGCGTCTCCTGAAATGCGTCGGCAGTTGATTCGGCTGCGGAACTCAAAGGATTTGGTTTAACCTAGAGCTATACGGTTTTTTCCTTACGGGTCTTTCGCTATGACGGCTACTTTAGAACGTGCGCGTGACCATGCCCTAGACTTGATGCGACGCTATCGACATCAGGTGGACTACCTAGCGATTAGGCTGGAGGCGTCAGAAGGGTCCGATGTGCTACTGCGGGGGCTGAAGATAGAAACCCTCAGTGAAGGCATGGCGATCGGGGGGCATGTGCGAGCCTGTCATCGAGGCGGCTGGGGTTTTTCGAGCTTTAACCGCGTGGAAGATCTGGTGGCGCGAGTTGAGGAAGCGATCGTTGCCGCAAAAATGGTCGGCGTCGAGGAAACCATTCTGGCTGACATCAAGGCCGTTGAGGCAGTCTGTCAGATGCCCCTCGACAGGCGCGATCCTCGGCACGTTCCGCTATCTGAGAAAAAAGCGCTCTGTGAACACTATGGTGAGGTGCTTCGGAGCGTGGATAGCCGCATTGCAACGCTATCGGTCCGATATGGCGACATTACACAGCGATCGATTTTAATCACTTCTGACGGCACGGTGATTGATCAAACGTGGTCCGATTTAGAAATGCGCTTTTCTGCTACGGCTCGATCGGGCGATTCGGTCCAGACAGGGCGAGAAACCGTCGGATCCCGTCGGGGCTTCGATGAACTCCGGAATCTAGACGCTCAAGTTCGGAGTGCGGCAGAACGATCGGTGACGGCGCTGAGCTTGCCTCCGGTTCAGGGTGGAACCTACACGGTGGTCATTGATCCGGTCCTCACGGGTCTATTCGTTCACGAAGCCTTTGGGCACCTTTCAGAAGCTGACATGGCCTACGAGAATCCAGACTTGCTGGAGACCATGAGTTTGGGCCGACGTTTTGGGCCGGAGAATTTACAAATTTTTGATGGGGCGCAGCTTTCAGGTCATCGCGGCAGTTATTTTTATGATGACGAAGGCGTGCCTGCCACAAACACCCAGCTCATTCAAGATGGTCTCCTCGTCGGACGTTTGCATTCACGGGAAACTGCCGGAAAACTCGGGGAGCAGCCCACGGGAAATGCTCGCTGCCTTAACTATCACTACTCTCCGATTGTCCGCATGACAAACACCTGGATCGATCGAGGGACGACTCCGGTAGCCAACCTCTTCCAAGGCATTGATGAAGGGGTCTACGCCAAAAACTGGCTCGGCGGCATGACGAATGGCGAAATGTTTACGTTCACGGCTGGAGAGGCGTGGATGATCCGCAATGGGCAACTGGCAGAACCTGTGCGAGATGTGACGCTCTCGGGCAATGCCTTCCAGACGCTGGCGGACATTGAGGACATCGGCGATGATTTCTTCTGGGATGAGTCGGGCGGCTGCGGGAAGGGCGGACAGAGTGGTTTGGCGGTAGGCTGCGGTGGGCCAAGCTTACGGATTGGCAATGTGGTGGTGGGCGGTGAGGCGGAGTTGGATTAGACGCCTCTCCGGCAGTTGAAATTACGGTGATTCTCGGTCCTTAGGGGCGAGGCGCTGGAGGTTCGGGATCAGGCGCGTCCGATCGAGAGGGCGGCGCCGGATCTCTTTGGGGTGCGGTGGGTGGAACTGGGTCTTCAGTGCGCGGTTGTGGGGCGACCCGAGGCTGGGGAGCTTGAGGGGCAGGTTCGGCTTCCCGAGGAGCAGGTTCGATGTTCCGAGGAGCAGGTTTGGGTGCAGGAACTTCTGGCTCAACGGCTTTGGTTTTGGGGGGGGCTTCGTCTGCGATCGGTGGGGTGTCTACACTGTCGGAGCGATCGGGTTCACGCGGAGGATTCCCAGTATCGATCGGGCCGTCCGATCGTCTGGCTCCACTCGTGCTGCTTGGCGATGGCTTGGGCGAAATCGTCGGGCTAGGGCTAGGCGAGAGTGGGCTGGGCGGGGTGGCCTCAGGTGATGGGCTAGCTGGGGCAGAGGGCTTTGAAGGCGCACAGGCACTCATACTGACGCCAATACTAAGGCTCAACAGACTCAGCATTAAGCCAAGACGCTGCGATTTTGCATAGACGATCGGGTTTTTCGGGTATCGCTTCATAAAATCTCTACAACTGGAAACAGAACGGATAAATAGCAGGGCGATCGCGCAGTCCGGTTATAGGAGCTGTGCGCATCCAAAGAATTTTAGCGCTCTCCCGAAACGGAAAACAGGCGGATTTTAGGTTCGGGAGATTTTCCTGAATTTAACCGGGCCTATTCCTCTTTGACGGGAGCTAAGCCAGTGAGTGTTCATCCATATTGATTTAGATAAATTTAATTCTAGGGGGATCTGTCTTGAGATAGCTTTTCCGTATCTTTACTGAAAGTTTATCAATTCTTCCGGCAATTTAGCCGGACATCTCTCAGATTTCCACGTAAGCGTAATCACGCAACAACCGTCAGATTAACGATCGTCTGACTTTATAGGAGAAGTGATTATGTCAGGATTTCTCGCTGGGACCAGTATTTTGATGTGGTTTATTTTGATGCTGTGGGTGTATTTAAATTCGCCGAACTGGTTTTTTGTTCCGTTTTTTGTCATGGCGACGATCGGGTACATGAAGATGATGGAGCCAAGACGCTCTTAAATGATCGCTAGAGCCAAAGGTGGGGATGAATCGGGGGTCGATCGCGTCGGGCAAAAGAAATTTTGGTCAACCCCTTGCCAAACCTCAGTGGCCCCGGTACTATTAGTTTTGTGGATGCGGGGGTCGATGCCCGAGTGGTTAATGGGGGCGGACTGTAAATCCGCTGGCTACGCCTACGCTAGTTCGAAT
>JAYUJY010000256.1:0-12123 GCA_043764895.1 Synechococcales cyanobacterium
TGGACTATATATACCCAACATACAAAGGGCAATGGACGCACGACGTGATAAGACCAGAGGAGCAGTTCCAGAACGGAAATACACACATTGATTGTGGAAGAAATTAATGTGTGTGTGAGCTTTTAATTTTATATATTTAGTATGGTTTCATAATTATTTTTACTTTAAGCCTTGGATAGCTTTCCTCGCCACTACCCGCCCAAAACTGTCCGGACTGTTGGCCACATGACGTAGCTCCAGCGCAGGTCTTGCTGACGATCGCCCCGCGCCACCCCCAGCGCCAAGAACCAGTCGGGCCGCTTATGCCAGAGAGGATTTCGCCCGTCGTAATAGAGATTCAGATCGGCTCCGATGAAGATTTCGGCGGCGGGGTAGGTGGGTGGTTTGCAGGTTTCGCGCAGGAGCTTGGGCTGGAAATCATGAAATTCGTCCGCCAAACCGAGTTCCTCCGGATCTTCACTAGGCAAGTCATACATCGTCGGAAGGGTCTCGGAGGGCGGTCTTGGAAATTGGGTTTGGATCATGATGGGACTGGGGTCGCGAATTGATCTAATTTTAGCGTATGGGTCGATCGGTTTAAATCCGCCGCTCGTCATACCCAATCCCCTACCGAACGCCCAGCAGTTTATGGGTCTGCAAACTCATGCGCCACTGCGGATGCGTGAGCACATAGTCAAAAATCAACGCCTGCGCCTCGCCTCGCGTCCATTCCGGCTGGAGATATCGCACCGCTCGATCGCAAGTTTTCGCCGATTGGTCCTCAGCCCAAGCAAAATCTGCGGCATCTCCAACGACCATCTTGAGTTCATCCGCTCGGTGATAAATATCGTCCAGCGGAGGCTTAAAAGGCTTCGGAGATAGCGTCACCCAGTCAAACTCTCCCGTAAAGGGATGGGAACCCGAGGTTTCGAGATGAATGCGTAACCCAGCCGTTTTCAACGCCTGGGTCAGGTCCGTCAAATCATGCATCAACGGCTCCCCGCCCGTAATCACCACAAAGGTTGGATTTGCCGCCGCCGCCGTTTGGACTAACTCCTCGATCGATCGGTGTGGATGAGATTTCGGACTCCAAGAAATTTTGGTATCACACCACGGACAGCCCACGTCACAGCCCGCTAGCCGGATAAAAAAGGCATTGGTCCCACACCACGCTCCTTCTCCCTGGATTGAGTGGAAGGTTTCAACGATCGGGAACAAGCGTTCATCTAGACGCAGATCTGCACTCATACATCATCCCCGTAGTAGGCCCAGGCATTGGGAGACTCAGAAACGGCGATCGTCAATTGAACCCCGTCCGGCAGCATCGCTTTGGTTTTGTCATAAATAAATTGAGCAATCATTTCAGCCGTCGTCTCATACTCAGGCGGCATCACCTCATTCAGAACACAGTGGTCCAGTCCTCCTTTCATCACGTCTTTTTTGGCCCATTTCAGGGTCCGATAATCCGCCACCATCACCGCATTGGGGCAATACTGCGAACTGTGAAGCCGATCGCTCTTAGCCTCGACTCGCACCAGATAGTTGTGGCCATGCATCCGCCCACAAGGACCGTCATAGTCCCGAATCACATGCGCCGCCGCAAAATGAAATTCCGTCGAAATTTTCCAACCCGGCATAGTTAGCGTGACTCCGCACCTGTGACACAACTTCCCAGTACAAAATTTCCAAGCAAGGCCATTCCTGCATCCGATGACTTTTCGGGGTGAAACTGGACCGCCATTAAATTGTCTATTGCGATCGAAGCCGTCACCGTCTGCGTCCCATGGGTAATCACCGCAGAGCGCACAGCCGAATCCGTCGGATCAACATAGTACGAATGCACGAAATACATCCAAGCATTAGGCTTTAGTCCTGACCACAGGTTCAAGTCCGGCTGCCGCAGCTCCAACTGGTTCCAACCCATGTGAGGCACCGTAATCCCTGGCTCTAGCCTAAACTTTTTCACCGAACCGGGCACCAGTCCCAACCCCGGATCCTCACCTTCTTCACTAGAATCGAAGAGCACCTGCAACCCCATACAAATGCCCAAGAAGGGTTTCCCAGAAGCGATCGCCGATCGAATGGGTTTTTCTAATCCGCGCGATCGAATAGCTCGCACGGTTGGATCCCATGCACCCACTCCCGGCAAAAGAATCGCATCCGCCCGATCGAGTTCGGTTGCCGAATCGGTAACGTGTGCCCTCCCACCTGCGGCTTCAATGCCCTTACAGGCCGAATGTAAATTTCCAGCGTCATAATCAATGACTGCAATGACGGGCATATCTCATTTCCCTCGTGTGCCAAGTCAATTAAGCCGCCTATTAATCTACCATTCTTCGCGCCCCAAAAACACTCAAAAGACCGATAAAAGACCTAATTCTGCATCAAGAATTATCACACTATGCTAAGCCGCCTTAACGACCGCTAACGATTCTGATTCGGAAATGCTAATGTGAATACATCACCTCAGTTGAAAGCCTTACCTTGACTTAAGCTACGTTGTACGGGGTCAGGCTGAAATACTGGGTGACACGCATTGTTTGTTCCATTTCACCGTTTCTTTGGAGCTGTTGTTAAGTTGTTGTCCGTCTGACTTGTTGCTGCTGTTACTTTTTTAGGCCAGTGGCTATCTTTGAAAGGGACGGCATGACCAATCAACTTCAGGGATCCGTCGATGGATACATTCATGCAAGGTTACTGTGTTCAATCTCATTCAAAAACCTTTCAGGGGAGGAGAGCTTATGAAGCTTGTTATCCAGGGTAAGAATATTGAAATTACAGATGCGATTCGTGATTATGTCACGCAAAAGATCGAAAAAGCCGTTACTCATTTTCACCATTTGTTCAATGATGTAAACATTGATCTTTCCGTCGAGAAAAATCCCCGCGTCAGCCCAAGTAAACAGATGGCTGAAGTCACCATCTACGTCAATGGCTCTGTGGTCCGCGCCCAAGAAGGCAGTGACAACCTCTACATCAGTATTGATCTGGTTGCTGACAAGATTTCCCGTCAGCTACGTAAATATAAAGAGCGCCGTCAAGCGTCCACCCGCGAACCTGTCAAAACAGCGGTGGCCATGCAAGATCAACCGATCGTGAACCTAAATCTCACCGATCGTGAACCTGAACTGCCGCCTGAAGTGGTGCGCATGAAGTACTTTGCGATGCCTGCAATGAGCCTTGAAGACGCTCGATCGCAGCTCCAACTGGTGGATCATGACTTCTATATGTTCCGAAATAATGACACCGATGAAATCAACGTCATCTATGAACGGAATCACGGGGGTTACGGCCTCATTCAACCGCGCAAAAACAATGGCCATACCGCGAGTTCCGATATCCGCACGACTTTAGGAAATGAGTCGCCCCGTACTCCGACAGAGTATCAAGCGTTAGCCGTGGAGGGCAAAGTCCATCCCGCAGAGATGGCTCATGCGCTAGGAGCCATGGACCTATAGCATCATCAGGCGATCTGAAGCCTTGGATGAACGATCGAGTGACTCGATCGTTCATCTATATCAGTTCCATCATCAGTTGCTCAACTATTCAACCCTTCGGGTGATGTCTGGTACAATGCGGAAGTCGTTTCAGCCCCTCACATACCCTTGAGCCAATCGATTGATCTGCCTAGAGTAGACGAGTTTCTACAAGAGCTTGCCACGATTCAGCAAACTGGGTCGAAGCGCATCGCAATTTTGGGTTCTCGACATGTTCCCATCACTCATCAAAATATGATCGAGCTGATGATTTATGCCTTAGTTAAAGAAGGGAACCGAATCCTGACCTCTGGCTCCACCGGGACTAACTTTGCCGCCATTCGAGGCGCATTACGGGCTGATCCAACGCTCCTTACGGTAATTTTGCCCCAGAGTCTCGATCGTCAGCCTCGCGAGTCCCGTGAGCAGCTAGAAAACGTGATGAATCTGGTGGAGCATCCGGACCTCAACGAGTTATCTCTCGGTGAAGCCAGTACGGTCTGTAACCAGGAAATCATTTCTCGCTGTCAGCAACTTATCTGCTTTGCGTTCCATGACAGCCGCACTCTCCTAAAGACCTGTCGCGATGCGGAAGAACAACGCAAGCTCGTCACGATGTTTTACTTAGATTAAGTGCCCTATTAAATATGACCAGTTTGACCAGTGTATTTGCGACTCTTTCAATGCATACCCTGATTTTGGGTGCGATCGCCATTGAGGCATTTTTGGTGTATCTCCCGTTCTTAGCGGTGGGCTACGCGCGAGTGGCCAATGACTACGACATGGGCGCACCTCGGGCCATGTTTGACAAGTTTCCAGACTGGGCCAAGCGGGCTACTTGGGCACACCAAAATAGTTGGGAAGCTTTTGCCATTTTCACCGCAGCGGCGCTGATGGCCTATGTTTCAGGAGTCGATACAGACACTGCTAGGATCCAGGTAATCGCCCATGTGGTAGCACGCCTGCTATTCTCGGTGTTTTATATGGCTAATATTCCATTGCTGCGATCGATGATGTTTGCCGTTGGTTCAGTGGCGGCATTTTCATTGATGTTTGCCAGCATCACCCAGTCCATGGGATCGTAAGAGACTACACCAATCTCCGATAAAGCAGAGTGCAACCGTTATGGCTTCTACATTTTCGTTTGATGTTGTAAGTGACTTCGATCGCCAGGAGCTGGTCAATACGCTAGACCAGGTGACGAGAGACGTGAACAGTCGCTACGACTTGAAAGATACAAACACGACGCTCGATCTAACCGATGAGATGATCGTGATTAATACCACCACTGAGATGACCCGTGATGCGATCGTGGACATTTTGTCACAGAAGGCCGCCAAACGTGGGTTGTCGTTAAAGATATTTGAATACGGCAAAATCGAGTCGGCCAGTGGCAATCGGATTCGTCAAGAAGTGACGTTGAAGAAAGGCATCAGCCAAGAAATTTCAAAACAGATCACGAAGCTGATTCGCGACGAGTTCAAGAAGGTTCAAGGCTCTATTCAAGGCGACTCTGTGCGCGTGTCAGCCAAGGCCAAAGATGATTTGCAAGGAGTCATGGTTCGGCTCAAAGCTGAAGAATATCCGGTTGCGCTCCAGTTCACTAACTATCGCTAGTTTCTATCCCCAGCCTAAACCCCTATGATTCTCTCTCCCGATCAGCGGACCAAGTTAGACGATACGAACGATCGTGCTTTTTATGATTATCCGCGTCTCGTTACCCATGTCGATCAAGGCTTCGTTACGCAATTGACAGCGCTGTACCGAAGCAAGCTCACGTCTGGGATGCGTGTACTGGACTTGATGAGTAGCTGGGTGTCTCACCTGCCGCCTGAGATGACCTTTGAGCATGTAGAGGGTCATGGAATGAATGGCGAAGAGCTAGCCAAGAATCCTCAACTTAACCATTACTTTGTTCAAAATCTCAATGAAAATCTAACCTTACCGCTGGACGATCAGAGTTTTGATGCAGTGGTTTGTACGGTTTCGGTGCAATATATGCAGTACCCGGAAGCGATTTTTACAGAGATCTATCGCGTTTTGAAGACCGATGGAATTTGCATTATGAGTTTCTCAAATCGGATGTTTTATCAAAAGGCGATCGCGGCTTGGCGAGATGGCAGTGAGCGCGATCGGGTAGACCTCGTGAAGTCTTACTATGGTGCCGTGACCCGTTTTAGTAGTCCTGAAGTCGTGGAGACCCCCCGATCGGCGGTTCCAGCCATTCTTCAGATGTTTGGCATGGGCAGCAGTGATCCGTTTTATGCGGTGATTTCAAAGCGGATGCTGTAACGTTCAGGTTCTGCTCCTTTGATGCTAGTGGGTCAGTTGGAGCTGTCTGGCCAAGACTTGAACTTCAACGAGGTAGAGCATTTCGGGGAGGTTGTGGACCTTGGACTTGGGAACCCGGAGGCTCTCAAAGCGATTTCCACACTGGCGAACAAAAATGATTTCGCGCTTGCTGACGCGGAACGATCGCAGAGCAGACCACGGGATAATGCAATCGTCTAGATTAATCCCTTCCCGACTGAGAACAACTGCCCCAAATTCGACATCTTGGCCGCGATCGAAGGCAAGACTAAAGTCACGTCGGCCAGCGTCTTCATGCAAACCCAGCACGAGGACCGTCAAACGGACAGCGGAGTCCCTAATGAGATTGGTTAAGTATTGCTTGAGCGGCGTGGCGGATAAAGTCATGACAAGTACTATTAGTAGCTAAGATAGACTCCCATTGATCTACATCTTCGCGGTTATACGAAATTAAACCACCGTTGATGTACGTAAACGTTCCGCCAGCTTCCGTGAGAATTAGCTCCGGAGCTGCAAAGTCCCAATCTTTGGGTGCGGTTTTACCTGAGATTGAAATGTACAAATCAGCACCCTGATCGACGATCGCCGATACCTTACAACCTACGCTGCCCATCTGCCTCTGGGAAGATATATTGAGTTTCTTTACTAAATCTTTTAATTTCTCTCCTAGATGATTGCGGCTTGTAACCACGATCAGGTCAGACGGCTTCGATCGGGTTGAAACCTTAGCCCGGTAGGACTTTCCGGATTTATCTTCAACCCAAGTTCCGTGACCTTGTATTGCAGAATACAGTCTATTTTTGGCTGGACAAGCCACTACAGCAACGACCGGACGGCCCTGATAGGTAAGGGCAATTTGAACGGCATAGTCTCCGGTATCTTGAATGTAATCTTTCGTGCCATCCAATGGGTCAATGATCCAAACCCAAGATTTTTGGAGTCGATCGGCGTTATCTTGCGTTTTAAAGGTTTCTTCGCTGAGATAGGCAAACGTGTCATCTAAGTCCCTCTGGAAGCGGCTTAGGATGTAGTCATTGGCGGCCAAATCTGCGCTCGTCACTGGGCTATCTGAGTCACCGCCGATTTGGAATCCTGCGGCTCGTTCTTTGAGCAAAATATCCGACGCACCCCAGCCGATCGACTTTGCGAGATCGCATAAAACGTCAAGTTGCTCAGATGGATTGACGCGCGGATTGAACATGAATAGTCCTTTAGAGGGATTGAAGTGACGACTTTATGAAAAATTTATCCGGATGGCGATCAGGAAAATTTTTACGGCCTAAGATGAAAGCTGGAACGAGGATTTCCAGTACTGACGACAGCTCCACAATAGTCCGGTTCCGACCGCAAGATAAATCAGTCCGCGAATCTCAAAGCTGACGCCTGCGGCACGTAAAATCACCCCGATGCCCATCATGGAAGCAATGAGAGCGATCGTTTTTCCACCAAACATTTGAAAGACGCTTTTGAAGGGATTGGGTTCGCTGAGGGTTTCGGTGCGATCGATGACCCGTTTGGCAGTCTTGTCAAGGACGAATTTTCCTTTTAGCAGGCCGACACTTAAGGCACCGCCGCCGACCAGAAGATGACGAGCATCTAAGTCACCCAGGTATGGGAAATGAAACCAAAAGACGCCGCCCATGGTGAGCAGTCCGACCCCGACCACTGTCCAAATCGTTGCCGCGATCCAGAGATGCTGTTGGCGGCTGAGTCCGGGAGAGGTCGATTGGGAAGAGGTCGGTTCAGAAGATACGTTGAGCGTGGGGATAAGGGTGTCTGTTCGATCGTTAGCCATGGGGTTAAAACTCTGCGTAATGTAACGATGTCCTTAACAATTATAGGACTGCATCTAGAAAGCTGCTTGGACGTTATGGGAAAAAGACGCAAAGGGAATCATTTGATTGAATGCACTGCAAAAATGCACTGTAAGATTTCCTGTAACGCGATCGTCATCAGGGCTGATGTAAATAACGAACCATGGATATAAAACCGAGCACGTTGTATTTAGTCGGAACGCCGATCGGCAACTTGGACGACATGACCTTTCGGGCGATCGAGGTGCTGAAAAAGGTGGATACGATCGCCGCCGAGGATACGCGACACACGGGGAAGCTGCTGCATTATTTCCAAATCAGCACGCCCCAAATTAGCTATCACGATCACAATCGGCTGTCGCGCATTCCTGATTTGCTAGCGCGGCTAACAGGCGGACAATCGATCGCCCTCGTTACCGACGCGGGAATGCCCTGTATCTCTGATCCAGGGTATGAGTTAGTGAAAGCTTGTGCGGAGGTGGGGGTCTCAGTGGTGCCGATTCCGGGGGTATCGGCGGTGATTACGGGATTAGCTGCATCAGGATTGAGGAGCGATCGCTTTACCTTTGAGGGATTTTTGCCTGCTAAGGAGAAAGAGCGTTTGACGGTATTAGAACCCTTACGATCGGACGTGCGGACGTTGATTTTTTATGAAGCGCCTCATCGGATACGAGAGTCATTGAAGGCGATGGCCGAGGTGTTTGGGGGCGATCGATCGGTGGCCTTGGCGCGAGAACTGACCAAGCTACACGAAGAATTTTGGCGCGGAACCTTGGCGGATGCGATCGCCTATTATGCCAAGAAAGATCCCCAGGGGGAATATACGGTGATTGTCGCAGGATGTGAGGTGCAGGCGGTTGAGCTTTCAGAAGAACGGTTGAAGGCAGAGATGACGTTGTTGTTGGGGGAGGGACAGTCGCGATCGTCCATTAGTAAGCAGTTGGCGGTGCAGACGGGATTACCGAAACGGCAGCTTTATCAGTGGGCGTTGGAGTTGTCAGATCCAGAAGTCAATCATCCCACCGTAGATCCGTAGTGCCTTTTCACTTTTCAACATTGAAGCTAAGGAAAACGCTTCAACCCAAAAAATCGCCGTTATTAACCATTGCTTAAAAGGATTTCGTCCATCAAGTTCCATATTTAACAATGTGACGATCGATTGATGCAAAGGATACGCAGGGACGATCGGGGATTTTTCAATTGAGTTGGGGATTTTTTAACTCGATCGAAGTTTCCGTAATTTGATTGGGGATTTTGTAATCAAGTTGGGTTTTCGTAATTTGATTTTGGGAAATTGAGTTACTGATTTGGATTTTCTAATTGTTGTTCGTCAATTTCAACTTCTTTACTGTTCAAGAAGAGAAGTGGTTTGAAGAAGCCTTGCCCATACTTGAAACACAGAAAAGTTGTGAGGACGGCTGGAAGGACGATCGTGAGTTGAGCGATCGGCAGCGCAACAAGTATGGCTGAGAGTCCTGCAAGACATCCGAATAATCCGCCTTTTGTTTTGAATAAAATTTTGAAAATAAAGCGAACGAACAACATTACTTTCAGGAAACGCTCAACCCAGTCGTTTTCTATGTAGTTTATTGCGCTGATCATGGTCAAACTTAAAATTGAATCTGGGATGATTATGATTTGGTTCCAACTGAGCCAAAGGTGTCTCAGATTTTTCAATTGCGCAATCGAATCTGGGATGACCCTGATTTGGTTAGACCAGAGGGAGAGGGATGTGAGATTGGTTAATTGTGCGATCGAATCTGGGATGACACTGATTTGGTTACTACTAAGGTCAAGGGATGTGAGATTAGTTAATTGCGCGATCGAATCTGGGATAACGCTGATTTGGTTAGACCAGAGGTTGAGGGATGTGAGATTAGTTAATTGCGCGATCGAATCGGGAATGATGCTGATTTGGTTCTGGTTGAGATCGAGCTTTTCTAGGTTTTTCAATTGTGCGATCGAATCTGGGATGACGGTAATTTGGTTAGACCAGAGACTAAGAGATATAAGGTTTGTCAATTGCGCGATCGAATCTGGGATAACACTGATTTTGTTATCACAGAGGTAGAGTTCTGTCAGATGGGTTAGTTGCGCGATCGAATCTGGAATGACGCTAATTTCGTTAAAGCTGAGGTTAAGCTCTTCAAGTTCCTGAAGATACGCTAGTTCTGGCGGTAGTGTTGTTAATAGATTCCCAATGGCCTCATTTTCATACTTCCCCAAAATTAGTCGCTTCAAATGGACCAACTGCCCAATCTCTGAGGGTAATTCCGTTAATTCCATTCCCGACAGATCGAGTTCTTCCCACTGTTCTGCTTCCGCTTGCTGGAGCTTCTGTAATACGTCTGACTGGTTCATGATTATTAATGGCCAGAGAATTCATATCTTTAGTATAAATGTAAACAAAGAAGCGGGCATCTCATTTTTAGCTCAACCAATAGAAATTCTATGACCTTTACTCAAAAAGATGTAGTATGCTCATACGTATACATGTACGTATAAGGAGTCAATGATGCAGAAGAAGTTAACAATCAGTATTGACGAGCAGGTCTACGACGGTTTATACGCAGTCGTGGGGAAGGGAGCCATTAGTCAGTTCATTGAAAACTTGTTGCGCCCTCATGTGATTAAGGATGAACTAGATGCGGCCTACAAGCGTATGGCTGAAGATGAAGCGCGCGAAACTGAAGCGCTAGATTGGGCTGAGGCTTTGATTGGGGACAGTGAAAGATGAACAGAGGTGAAGTGTGGTGGATTAATTTTGATCCATCCGTCGGCGGCGAAATCAAGAAAGAGCGCCCCGCAGTGATTGTCAGCAATAATGCGGCAAACCGAAATCTTAATCGAGTTCAGGTTGTGCCGATTACGAGTAATGTGTCTCGAATCTATCCAAGCGAAGCACTTGTAACCCTGCAAGGTCGTCAAGGGAAGGCTATGGCGGATCAACTAACCACTGTTTCTAAACAAAGAATGAGGAAGAAGGCTGGGGAGATCACTTCTGAAGAAATGATCTCTGTAGAATTGGCGATCCGAGTACAGCTTGGGATGATTTAAATAATCATAGAATGCACGGGTAATAATCTAAGTCGGGACATTTCACGCGGAGGGACTTCTAACTTACAAGGGTTTCAGGCTTTTGTAGCGGAGAGGATGTGCCGCTTTAGATTAAACCCCTAAGATTTTTCAATTGACCGATCGAATCTGGGGTAAACCTGAATTTTAATCATAGTCGATGTAATTGAGGTCTGTGAGATTTTTCAATTGACCGATCGAATCCGGAATGTGCATGATATTGTTGGTGTCCATATAGTTGCAAATACGGTTGTAGCCAAGCTCGAGGGATGTGAGATTTTTCAATTGACCGATCGAATCCGGGATAACGCTAATCTCATTAGCGAAGAGATCAAGTACTGTCAGATTAGTCAATTGACCAACCGAATCTGGGATAACGCTGATCCGGTTAGAAGCAAGGCCGAGGGCTGTGAGATTTTCCAATTGGGCGATCGAATCCGGGATAACGCTAATCTGGTTATTGTGGAGCCAGAGTGTTGTCAGATTAGTCAATTGACCGATCGAATCTGGGATGACGTTTATTTGATTCTCCGAGAGATCGAGGAATGTGAGATTAGTCAATTGACCGATCGAATCTGGAATGACGCTGATCTGATTACGATTGAGGTCGAGGGATATGAGATTTTTCAATTGAGCGATCGAATCTGGGATGACACTGATCCAGTTAGAACGGAGGTTGAGTTCTCTCAAATTGACCAACCGCCCAATCTCCTCAGGAATCTCCGTCAACTGCATTTCCGACAAGTCAAGTTCTTCCCACTGTTCTGTTTCCGCTTGCTGAATCGTCTGTAGTACGTCTGACTCGTCCATGGTTGTTTCTCGCTAGCACGGGGTGAGAATTGAGAATTGAGAATTGAGAAGTTGAAAAGGGTGGGAGATAGAGTTTAGTTGGGACAAATGGTTGCTTTAGCGGCATTGATCCGATCGTCCATTGTGGCAAATCGGTTCAGGGCGTCTTTCTCACCAGGAGAGTTTTGATCTTGCAGTTGACGTACAACACCATAAAAGAATTGATGCTTCAGAGTAGCTTGTGCTGGAGATGAAAAAGTCGCGATTGCGATCGACGCCGTACAGCAGACCAGTGAGGGATTTTTGAGATTCATCGCTAACTTCTAGGTGTCTATATTTCTAGTATAAATAAAAACAATAACCTAGGCGGCTCACTTTTAGCTCAGTCAATAAAAATCTCAGGTGATCCAGCAAGGGTTACGATCGCCCCTATAGCCCCATCAATATTTTCAATCGATCTTCAACGGCTTCCAATGTCTATGCAAAAACCTGCCCCCAGCGTTTCTCAATCCGTTCTATTTGACTGAGCTTAAGTCCGCTAGCCAAATTCCACCTCGATATTTGTTAAGCTAATCGTGGTGTAGTAAGCTAAACGACATTTAGTTTGCAGGTATGGCATTTCCCTTATTCTTGATGTCTCGTTGCCACTTGATTTCTAATTCTCCCTGATTTATCAAGCG
>JAYUJY010000257.1:0-12081 GCA_043764895.1 Synechococcales cyanobacterium
GCGGCCAAAATAGGTTTCAGTTCAGCAACGGTCGCGCCGCAAGCTGAGGCCCAACGCTCCAGGGAAGGCCGATGCCCCAGGGTAGAGGCCAGCCGATCGCGAGCATCCACCACTTCGGTATAGCGCACCAAAATCAAGTTCCCTGCCGCCGCTGCTTCATTTCGAGCTTCAAGAAGAGTCATATAACGCTGCACGCGCTGCGCTTCTGAGACTTCTTCATCGCGGCCCAAAAGCTGGACCCGACCGATTTCTTGAAGATACATCCGGACCAAATCAGTGGTTCGTTTGCCAGAGGCTAAAGGCTCATTGGTTTCTTCGACCTTTAATACAATGTCATCGATCGCAATATCATCCGCAATATCATCGACCAAGATGTCTTCAAGATCGCGCGCTTCAAGATCAGCAATCGATGGCTCAAGGATTGGCTCGAACATCGGTTCAAAAGCTGCATCAAGCAGTGGCTCAAAAACAGCCTTCGGGGCATCAGCAAGGGTAGGAGTCTGCAAGGAAAAGTCATCCATAGGGAAATTCTCGTAGGCCGTATGGGCAGAGAACGATCGTCCAGAATTCTGGATTTTTCGCTTATGATCTTGACGGGTTAGGGCATTTAAGCTATAGAGCCTGTATCTCTAAGATGCCCCCGATCGAACCCAAAGGAACAGATCAGCGAGAAGGCAATCCGAGGAGCAATCCTCTAAAAGAGATACGTCTTGTCTCTAAGCTTTGGGTTACTACCTTCTCTATCGATTGACTTCCCGAAAAGTCCGCAGCTTATGCAAAAGTTGCAAGGTTTCTTCACTCAAGAATGGCTCCCATGGCAAAATGCTCGTCCCGCCTTTACGTTACGAAAAAGGTAATTTAGACGATCGCAAGTTGAAAAATTTTGCTTGAGACGTTTTACCGAAACCGCTCGGCTTTACTCACCCGCGACATGAGTGCATTCAACGCTTCGGCAGGGGTAGCCTCGCCTCGGAGTAACCGATCGACTTGTTCAGTAATGGGCAATTCTAGCGGGCGATCATCGGGCTGAGCGCGGACAAGCTGCATCAAGACCTGTGTTGTGTTGACGCCTTCGGCAGTGCCTTCGAGGGTGTCCAAGATGGCCGAAATCGTCTCCCCTTGAGCCAAGCGATAGCCCACCTGATAATTCCGGCTCAATGGACTGCTGCATGTCGCCATTAAGTCCCCGACTCCGGCCAATCCATAGAGCGTTTCCGCCTGCGCCCCCCAGTCCACCGCAATTCGGACCATTTCAGCCAATCCCCGAGTCACTAAGGCCGATCGAGCATTGGTCCCTAGACATAGCCCATCACAGGCTCCTGTTGCGATCGCCATCACGTTTTTGAGCGCCCCGGCCAACTCCACACCGATCGGATCGTTATTGGTGTAGACCCGGAATCGCTGCGAGTTAAAAATCGTCTGGACCACAATAGCAGCCGATCCTTGCTGACTCGCTGCCACCGCCGCCGCAGGCAGACCACTCTGAATTTCTTTAGACAAATTGGGTCCTGACAAGATCACCACGGGGTTATTCGGCAGTGCCCGCAACCACAAATCCGAAGGCCGATCGGGTAAGGCCAACGTTTTCCCTCCGTCTGCGAACCCCTTAGTCGCGAACCCCTTGGTCGCCAACCCTTTGGTCGCCGAGACGATCGCAACGGCTGAATCGAGTCCAAGGGTTTGGACTTGCTGCGAGATGCTCTCCACCCCCTTCATCGAAACCGCCGACACCACGACCTCGGACCGGGCGATCGCAGAACTTAATGACTGCGGCGATCGTCTAGACCACCGCACCACCTCATGCAGATTTTCCTGAAGCAAGTCCGCTAGAGTCTCACCCCAAGCCCCTGTCCCAATAACGGTGACTTTCATCGCAGTGCAACCTGTCCTTTCACCCGTGGATAGCGCTCTATCAGCGATCGCACTTGCCCTGCATGATACGAACTCCGCGTCAACGGCGATGACACCACCTGTAAAAATCCAATAGATTCGCCGTAAACTCGCCATGCATCAAACTGCGTCGGCGTCACAAACTCCTGCACACCCAAATGCTTCTGACTCGGCTGAAGATACTGTCCGATCGTCACAATGTCACAATCCACATTCCTCAACTCCCGCAGCGTATGGCGCACTTCCTCATCACTCTCCCCCAAGCCCACCATAATCCCGGACTTCGTGTAGACCCAAGGCGCAATAGACCTGCTTTGTTTCAGCACCTCTAGCGATCGCAAATATTCACCTTGAGGTCGCACTCGACGGTAAAGCCGCGCAATGGTCTCCGTATTGTGATTGAGCACGTCTGGATTTGCAGCGAGAATAGTCGTTAAGGCATCCCAGTTTCCGCACAGATCCGGAATCAGCAATTCTATCGTCGTCCCCGGAGATAGCGTCCGGATTTCTTCAATGCATCGTACAAACTGAGACGCCCCACCATCAGGCAAATCATCCCGGTTCACCGATGTGATCACCACATGATTCAGCCGCATTCGACTCACGGCTGCGCCTAAGCGGACAGGTTCCGTCGGATCAAGCGCCTGCGGTTTCTTCTCAAAATTAATGTCGCAGTACGGACAGGCTCTTGTACAAGCCGGACCCATGATCAAAAACGTCGCCGTTCCGCTGTTAAAACATTCCCCAATGTTAGGACAGGACGCTTCCTCGCAAACTGTGTTGAGACTCAGATCACGCAAAGTCTCGGTCACAGCACCAATGCGCTCCCACTGAGGGGCTTTCACTCTCAACCAGTCAGGTTTTACAGTCACGGCAATCCAAGGAATGTGGTTAATTTATATTCACTATTCTATCAAGTTTTGCCGATCGGGGGCTTATCCAAAAAAGTTCGCGTCTAGGCACCCAGACTTTGCGCGCTATGTGATACTTTATAAATGGGGATGAATGAGTAATCTGGACATTACTACTCTGAACTAACTGCGGGATGTAGCGCAGCTTGGTAGCGCACTTCGTTCGGGACGAAGGGGTCGTCGGTTCGATTCCGACCATTCCGATTCATTTGAGTCTAATTTTCCCCTCTAGGGCAACATAATATGCCCTTTCCCAATATCAATAATGGCTTGATAACGAGTCAGAGAGTCCATTCCTAAAATGCCATTGATATACCGAGACACAGGAAGCTTTAAAGCAAGGACGGGAAAGTTTTCGATACGCTGACCGAGACAATTAAGCTAGGGGATCTGAACGATCGGCACTTGAATGATGCCATTGCCTGTGGTGATGGTGCGCTGTGGGGTTTTCCCATCAATCGAGCAACTGATACCATAGAGGAATTTGATCGGCAAATCTGTCTGCGTTGCGCCCGTATCTACAAGCAATTGCAGAATGCTAGGTGAGGCGTTAGTCCGTCCGATCGACGCCTTAACGATGAATAAGCTGCCTGATTTTTTGACGGGATAAATGCGTGAAGTCATAGCATGAAGGCGAAGTCAGCAGGAATTTCTCCGACATACTCAAAGGCAACGGGCCGATCGGAATATTGCGGAAGCAACTTATAGAGATCGTTAGCGTTTTGGGCATGAGCGAGGACTTCACCGGACAAGACGTTCAAATTTTCATCCAGATCGGTATAGCCGATCAAAAGCCATTCATCTCGATATTGTTGTTTTATTTGCTCAATGGTCAGTAACTCAGGCAGTGGAGAATTCATTAATGCACGTCCTTCCTAGAGTATCTCTATTCTATCGCAGCCGATCGCTTCTGCCTTTTCTCTCATAACACAAGTGTAAACCGATCGCCCCACATCCTCTGTAAAGCGATCGATCGACAGATTTACTCACCCCAATTCAACATTTTCAATTCCTAACTTTCCATAGCGATCGCCTTCTACTCATCGTCATCCGCCGATTCTCCAATCGCCTTTTGAGCGGCATTGCGAACGTGAAGAATTCGCACAGTCGGTATTGCTTGTTCCTCTAAAATCGTAAACAAAATCCGATACGTCGTCTTTCCACGACCATAGAGCAATTGACGAATTTCTTGACTGAAGAGTGCATCTTCACGGGCAAGCGAACAGCGCCGAGGCATTTCTTGTAATGAGGAAATTGCTTTGATCAATCCTTGATACCAGGACTGAGAACGTTCTGGCGAAGTGTACTGGGATAAACGCAAGAATGCTGCATCCGCTTCTGCTTTGGCGACACTGGAAAAATCAATCCGGTAAGTCATGCTTCAAGATTCAGTCCATACTTTTGGTTTTGTTCAGCGACGAAATCATCAAGGCTAGAAAATTGGCCTTCCTCGAAATCATCTAATCCCTGCTGAATGCCATCTACTGCTGCAAAAAAATCATCGCCTTCAGAACTCAGACCAATCGAGAGAAGTGCGATCGCCAGACTAGACAGATCTTGTCCCGATCGTTCTGCCCGTTGTATTAAGAGGGTTTCAATATCGGGAGGAAGGCTAAGTGTCAAAGTCATACCCGAATCCATCGCTAATGAGCTAATCTAAATTATAAACCGATCGCAACTCAACTAGCACCAATCGCCCCACATCCTTCTGGAAAGCGATCGATCGACAAACTCACCCTTCACAACAAAATCTTACCTCTTACATTCTCAATTCAACATTCATCATTCTCAATTCCTACTTTTTCCCTTTCTTCGGCTTAACCCCGAAGGCTTTAGAATTTGTAGGCTTTTGCGGTGTGGACTTGGGATTGTAGAGACCCTTCTTTTTGAGATCGGCTAAGCGACTTTGAATCTTTTGAACTTCAACATGATCGATCGGTAGCTTCTCATAACAAATCTCCAGCCATTTCGTCAGTAAAGCACCTGCCCTAGGGTATTCACTATTCAAGAAATATCGATTTACTAGGTTATGGAGCACTGTAAATGTAATCGGATAGTCCGTCCCCAGCTTTTCACAAATTAACATCGCACACATATAGGATGACCCTGCTTCGCTGTCGCTTCCCATCGATTCGTATAAGTATGCCAAATTATTCAGACCCGATGCGACATTAGGATGCAGATCGCCTAACTCCGATTTCATAATTTCCAACGCGGATTCCAACAATGGTAATGCCCGATCATACTGGCCCATCGATCGATATAATTCTGCCAAATTATTTAAACTCAATGCGGTATTGGGGTGCCGATCGCCTAATTCCGATTTATGGATTTCCAATGCGGATTCACACAAGGGCAATGCTCGATCGTACTGCCCCATCAATTCGTATAATCCTGCCAAATTATTTAGACTCGTTGCGGTAGAGGGATGCCGATCGCCTAACTCCGATTTCCTGATTTCCAAGGCGCTTTCATACAACGGTAATGCCCGATTGTACTGGCCCATTGATGAGTACAATAATGCCAAATTATTCAGACTCGTTGCAGTATCAGGATGCCGATCGCCTAACTCTGATTTCCTGATTTCCAAGGCGCTTTCATACAACGGTAATGCCCGATCGTACTGGCCCATTGATGAGTACAATAATGCCAAATTATTCAGACTCGTTGCAGTATCAGGATGCCGATCGCCTAACTCCGATTTGTAGATTTCTAACGCGGATTCATATAGCGGTAAGGCTCGATCGTACTGACTCATCGATTTGTATAACGCTGCCAAATTGTTTAGACTCGTTGCAGTATTAGGATGCCGATCGCCTAACTCCGATTTATAGATTTCTAATGCGGATTCATATAACGGTAAGGCTCGATCGTACTGCCCCATCAATTCGTACAATCCTGCCAAATTATTTAGACTCGTTGCAGTATCAGGATGCCGATCGCCTAACTCCGATTTATGGATTTCCAATGCGGATTCACACAATGGCAATGCTCGATCGTACTGCCCTATCAATTCGTACAATCCTGCCAAGTTGCCCATAATCGCTGCCGTACTGAGATGCCGATCGCCTAACTCTAATTTCCTAATCTCTAATGCAGATTCATGAAACGGCAAAGCCCGATCGTATTGCCCCATCGATTGGTATGATGATGCCAAATAATCCGAACTATCAGCTAACAGTAACGAATCATTTGGTTCTTGACGTCGATCGATCGCACTTTGTAAGGCCGAAACTCCTGCCGCTTGTTCAGCCAGTCGATCGATCGAAATTCCCTGCTCAAGACGATTGAAATACACCACACCTAAACTGTGATATAAACTGGAGAGCAAGGGTGACGTAGGTTCGATCTCTAGTAACTGCTTAATTTCTTGTGCTAATTCTGCTGGGTCAGCCAACTCTTCCGGTTGATAAATGCGGAACGTTTCCATTGGAGAACGATCGCTTGCTTCAGGAACCGCCCAAGTCATCGGCTGCACAAACTCAAACACCCCTCCACGCCAACTCCAAAAGTCCGGCGCATCCTGTGCCACTTGCTGGGCAATTTGAGACGTCACCCACAGCACCACAGGCAATGCAAACTCTCGTAAACCCTCTCGTGTCCACTGCAACGAAAACAAAAGCTTCTCCCGCCCCGACTTCTCCCCCGCCAACCGCACCCCCAACAGCTCATCCGCCCCCAATACTGTCACAACACAAGGCTGACTCCATTCCTGTTCACCCTGCAAATCCAACAAACTCTGCTTTAAGCTAGGAAGGCTCCGATCGACCTTTGCCTGTAGACATTGAACGCCCTTTCCTCGCAATTCTGTTTCATAATTTTGAATTAACGTACTGCGATACTGAGGATTGTCACAGATGGCCACTAACAAATTCAGCTTTCCAAAGCTAGCCTCCATCGACAACACAAGTCTTCGCAAGTTCCGATGATTCTGTTTTGCTAAATCACTCGTCTCATCTGGATTAGCCATCACAATTAACCCTATTTAATCACTTGCCATGCATCATGTCCCCCCAGAATCGGGGGTTAGGGGACCTCCGGAGCAATCATCTTTTCACGTCGCAGTAGGTCTAGCACGATCGGATGTAAGTCATACCAAACCTCCCCATTCTCATACTCCAAAATCATCAACCCATGCAATAACTTCGTAAACCCTTCTCCTTCAACCGCTTTCAATGTCTTATAAACCTGAGCTGCAATGTCATAAAACGTCTGCGTCCCAACCTCCCGTGCAAAATCATTCCGTAGATTTCCCACCGCAGTCCCTAAGATCTGATCATCAATTTTTAAATCAACTAGCGTTGGATCAATATCTAACTCCACCATGCATTCCGTACAGCATTCACGAGCAAGTCGCATGAGTTCTCGCATCACGCCCCCACTCAGCAGCGCCATTTTTCGAGCAATTCCAGGAGCAAGCAGTTCAGCAGGAAATCGCTTAGACAAAACATGTTCAAACAACTTCAATTGTGGCTCGTTTGGCACTGCTTTCGGGTTATGACAATCGTCTCGTGAATAAAACTTTGTCACCGGAAACAACACAGGCCGCGCAATGCTTTCTGAACTCAACGTTCGCATAATCTGTGATTCACGAATAGCAGAGATTGGAATCGTAAAGACAATTCTGAACGCAGGGGAAAACAACGCCTTGACATTCTGACGATAGATCACCTCAACAACGCTCAGATCCAATTTATCTAAATCATCAATCACCACTAATACAGGCTTTTTCATATGGCTTTGGATCAACGCCGCCAACCGATCGATATATCCTACCAATTCTGAAATGCGCTTCTCATATTTCCGTTCTAGCTCTTCCCGAAAGGCCCGTTCCCGCTGCAACTTAAGCCCCACGCCCATGATTTCAGCCCCAATTCCGACCTCCGCTTTAGTCGTAGTTTCCTCGGTTGTCGTCCGTGTGGTATCCATCCAACGGAGCAATGAAGATTGAATATCTCTAGGAATGTCGATCGAGAGTTTCGAGGCCGTATTCAACAGCCGCACCCCGATCGTATACAAAATATTGACATGCGTCACATCCGACATTTCAATAGAATCCGCCACCGAGAAAAAGACCACCACATACTCTTTCTGCATCTCAACCGAAAATGCCTTCAGTAATGTAGACTTCCCACAGCCACGCGGACCCGCAAATATGATTTTATTACGCTGCTGATCCGTATTTTCAGACGCTGGAACAACACTTCGCAACCGGGCTAAGACCCTCTCTCCATAGCTCACCCGAAAATGTTCGATCTGTTCCGGATCGACCAAGGGAAACAAATCAAGATCTCGATAAGCTTGTTGAAAAAGCTGGAGTCGTGCTGCACTCATGGGTTCTGCTCATACAAAGTCCGATGCAGCCATGATACTAGATTCTGTTTTACCCTGAGCACTCTAGCCAAACAATCTATGTCTCACCCCTGCGGAATATTCGATCGCATCGTCCATTCCATTCAAACTCAAATCCACCCGACCGATACGAAATATCCGTAACGCTGATGTATCTATCCTCACCAACCGTAACCACTTCAGTCCAAACTAAGCATTACCGAAGGACCGATCGCTTTCTCGATCGCACATCCACAACAAATGCAATACCATGGACATAGCCCAATCCTTTGTCCACTTTCTCAATCGTCCATGCTGTACAAACTCCCGCTTGTCCTCTCTCCCCAACCCGAAGGCGGCTTTGTCGTCACATCACCCATGGTTCCCGAACTGATCACAGAAGGCGAAACCGTTGCAGAAGCGCTGGATAACGTGCGCGACGCTCTAGCCGCAGTCGTCGAACTTTACGAAGATCTCGGCAAAACCCTACCGCTCAATCTTCAGGTCACAGAAGGAAATTCTTCAGTCTGGCTTGAAACGTTGGTGGCAACCGTATGAAGTATCGGGACGCGGCTCGAAAACTAGAACTGTTAGGCTGCCAATCCCTCCCCCGGAAAGGCGGCGGTTCCCATCGCAAATGGTTCAACCCCGAGACCCAACAAGGTACCGTCTTACCGGACTGGGCAGCAAAGATCTCAAACTCGGCACCCTGCGCGCAGCAATTCGACAACTCAGCATTGATTGGGATACCTTCAACAATCTTTAAGGAATCACAATTCCATCAGATCGTAACTTTCATCATCCCCAAAATCTAATGATGAACCGCCCGATCGCTCTCTTGTCCAATCATCTGCACGATCGACGGAGACCCGATCTGCGTCAGCAATCCGATCGTCCCAATTCCCAATTCTCAATTCTCAATTCAACATTCTCAACTCCCAACCGTCGGCAACTGCGACAAAACCGCCATCACCAACTGCTTCGCCTTCTCATCAAGCCGCGTCCAATCCACCTCCCCATCCTCCTCAAAGAGCAACCGATCGACCTTCGCAGCAGCCTCACTTTGAGGATTGAAATCCGCCGTAAAACAAATCTTGTAGCACAACTCCCACACATCGATTGTCACCACCTCATCAATATATTCCAGCCTCCATTCATAGGCCGGATAAGGCTTGGGCAACGTCTCTAGGATTTGTTCAATATCATAGGCGCGATCGTTATCCGTCGTTGTTTTCAGCTCCTGCTGAAGCAACCCAATCCGTCCGCGCTCCTCCTCAGACACCTCAGACTCCCACACCAACTCCTCCCGATAACTCGTCTTCCAGCTTGACAGTTCATCCGTGAGCTTCCGAATATTGTCAAGGAGACGGATAAACGCGGGTTGCATCAGGGTATTCGTGCATTCCCAGTCAGTCGGAGTCTCGAAAGAAGGTTTCATAGGAATTGAGAATGGTGAAGTTAGAATCGTAGACCCATTTTGAATAGGATAAAATGAATAGAAGCCCGATCGACAAAACGATCGATAAATTAAATATTAGGTTAACGATTATTCATGCTAAAAGTTGTATTTTTTGGAACGCCACAGTTTGCAGTACGGAGCTTAGAAGCCTTGATCGCAGACGATCGCTTTACCGTCGTCGCCGTCGTTACACAGCCCGACAAACGCCGCGATCGGGGCAACAAGTTCGCACCATCACCCATCAAAACCGTCGCTCTCGCCCATGATATTCCCGTCATCCAGCCCGATCGCATTAAGAAATCGATCGAAGCCCTAGACTTACTAAAATCTTATCAAGCTGATTTTTTTGTCGTCGTCGCTTACGGACAATTGCTCTCCCAAGAAATCCTAGATATGCCCACCCACGGCTGCATCAACGGTCACGGATCCCTCCTGCCTCACTATCGCGGCGCGGCCCCAATCCAATGGTGCTTGGTCCGTGGTGAAACGCAAACGGGAATGACCACGATGCTAATGGACATCGGAATGGACACCGGAGCCATGCTAAAAAAGGCAACGCTAGACATCGGACTTTTAGATAACGCCCATGAACTTTCTGAAAGGCTATCCACAACATCAGCCGAACTCATCCTCCAAACACTACCGCAATTAGCTTCTGGAACGCTAGAGTCCACCCCTCAAGACAACAACAACGCCACCTACGCGCCCCTAATCAAAAAAGAAGACTACCTCCTCGACTGGTCACAACCCGCGATCGTCATTCACAACCGAGTGCGCGGATTTTATCCCCACTGCACCACCCAATTTCGCAACGCCGCCCTCAAAATTATCGCCACCGTGCCGCTCATCCCTGGAATTCCCGACGAGTACCACGCGCTCTTAGACCAAGCCTTCACCCCCCAATCCCCCGGAACCATAGTCGCCGTGATTAAAAACATCGGAGCGATCGTCCAAACTGGCAACGGCTATCTGCTCCTTAAAGAAATCCAATTCGCCGGAAAAAAAGCGCAATCAGGCTGGGATTTTGCCAACGGTGGACGAGTCTCGATCGGGGAACAACTGGGATAATCTCATCTATCTAGCTTCTTCGTTGGGTTTAGGGTTCGGCGAGCCAAACCCCTACATTCTCTGAAATCCGGACCCGGATCTGTAGGGGCATGGCTTGCCGTGCCCTAAACCCAACTTAAAATCACCTGACCGGGTGAACTCATTGGACGAAGAGATCCTATGACGATCGTTCTATGCTGTAGAGGTATAGAGCACAGGCTTCAGGTGAACCAGGATGGGGGCATTCCGGTAGACCTGAAGTTTTTTTGTGCGGGTACTTTTAATTCTTAACCCCAACTAAAAAACCGATCGCACCTAGAACTCCAATTAAGAAAATTCTAAGACCGATCGGCTTTAAAAGCTTAAGAAATAACCTTACTTAGACCCTTCGTACTCATTGAACGTCTGATAAAGTCGATCGGGATGATACAGATGACACTCTTCAGTAATTTGCTTCATCAATTCCCAATTGAACTCACGCTTAACCAAATCCTTACCCCAAATCGAATCTAGATGCTCATGAACCGCCCGGAGATTGTAAGACGGAATCGCAACAGAAACATGATGAGGAATATGAACGTTAATGTGATGAGTTAACGTTTCAACCCAGGCCGGATACTCACAATGCACCGTCCCAAATAACTGCGCCTTTGCTTCATTCCAGACTTCAGGTTCTTGGAACTCAATCTCGGGCAGCGTGTGGTGAACAATCGTAAACGTGCTCATCCAGAAGTGATAACCCAACCAAGGCATCACCCAAAACTTAACCAATCCCCAAGGCCCAGTCAGCGCTGTCAAAATCGACAATCCAATCACGCCGCCAATAATCACAAACCAATTTGAAAAGTTTGCCTTAGAGCGATCGCGGGCATGGTAGTTGTCCAAGTTAAAGTGAATCAGCGCCCAGTGAAACACCGACCCAATCCACCAGAACCGTCCACGCACCAGCTTGTAGCCTTCCTTTCGCACGATGTCAGTGTCTTCGTAATCTTCAGGGCGAAGGGGCGACCACGCATTGTCAATATCCATTTTATTGGTATTGTTGTGGTGCTTGTCATGGAGCAATCTCCAACTGTGGAATGGATACACCAAGGGCAAGAACGCCAGATGTCCCACTACATCATTCACCCATTTGCGTTTAGCAAACGATCGATGGCCGCAGTCATGTCCAATGACAAAAAATCCCGTCAGCGCAGTTCCAGTAAAGAACCAAGTGAACGGCAACAAAAACCAAGGCGAAACCGAAATCGCCGCATAGCCGATTATCACCGTGACAATGGTCAAAAGAACTTGAGTCCATGCCTTACGAGCATTTTTCTGGAAGTATTCCCGAGGAATCGTCTTGATGACGTCCCGTAGACGCAAATCATCGTTGCTGGGAATTGTCGCGGTCTGAATCGTGGCGGTCATTCAATTCTCCAAGATTGATCAGGCACTGAAGTT
>JAYUJY010000258.1:0-11989 GCA_043764895.1 Synechococcales cyanobacterium
AACAGCCCGATCGCCAGAGTAACCAGGGTGTTTTCCAACGCATGACTCGGCCCAACGCCCATAGTTTCAATCCGCATTTGATGGTTGTAGTAATAGCAAGACGCCTTTTCGGATTTGGGATCATCTGAAACGGCAACAAATTCTTCCCAGGTGGCATCGACCCAGCGATCGGTTAAACATTCGTCACCTAGATACTCGTCGGTTGGATGATCGACCGTGGGTTCAGGTTGCAGCGATTGGAGCGCTTCAGGTGGACGGGTTGTGACGAGTGTCATGATTGATGCGACCTTCCACAGGGGTAAATCCTTCTAATTTTAACGTAAAAATCAGGGCAACTTCATCACGATGCGGCCCTGAATAACTCAAATTAATTTAAATCTATTCCGCTGAGGGTGGGTTTGAATCCGATGGACGACGGCGGATGACTTGATCGATCAGCCCATACTCAGTCGCTTCTTCGGCGGACATGAAGAAATCCCGATCGGTGTCTTCTTCAATCTTGCTCAGAGGCTGGCTAGTATGCTCAGCAAGGAGTCCGTTAAGACGGCCTTTAATGTAAAGAATTTCCTTCGCTTGGATTGCAATGTCCGTGGCTTGACCCGATGCGCCGCCGAGGGGCTGGTGAATCATGATTCGCGAGTGTGGCAGACTCATGCGTTTGCCTTTAGTCCCAGCGCTAAGCAAAAAGGCACCCATGGACGCCGCAAAACCGACGCAAATGGTTGAGACATCAGGGCGCAGTTGCTTGATGGTGTCGTAGATTCCCATGCCTGCGGACACCGATCCGCCGGGGGAGTTGATGTAGAGATAGATGTCTTTTTCGGGGTCTTCGGATTCGAGGAACAATAGTTGCGCCACGATAAGGTTAGCAACTTCCGCATCCACAGCCGATCCCAGGAAAACGATACGCTCCCGCAACAGGCGAGAGTAGATGTCAAAGGCGCGCTCTCCGCGACCCGATTGTTCAATAACGGTAGGAATCATGGATTTGCCG
Organism: Synechococcales cyanobacterium; assembly: GCA_043764895.1. GTDB lineage: Bacteria > Cyanobacteriota > Cyanobacteriia > Leptolyngbyales > Leptolyngbyaceae > JAAFJU01. The sequence goes on from JAYUJY010000258.1 coordinate 995, forward strand.
TGACCTGTGGATTTCGATTACTTAATGGTTTCTATTGTACCGATCGTCCGCCATTCCGCCAAAGTCGGAAAACCGATGGTTGCGTCACTGAGCCAAAAAAGGCTACAAAAAAGGCACCGATCGATCGACCAGTACCTAATAATCTACGGCGGAAATAATCCCTTTGTTGAAATCAATCAAAACGATGATCGCATTGATCTCCTCTTCGTTGGGTTCCGGGCACGGCGAGCCGTGCCCTACGGTCTCTGAAACCCGAAACTGTAGGGACATGGCTATGCCGTGTCCAAAACCCAACGAAGAAAAGATCAAGGTCTTATGTCCGCAGTCACTCATAAATCGTCTTAAACATCGCCGCGAATTTCTTCCACAATGCCGTCACGAATAAGCAGTTCAACGTTCATTTTAGAAATCAAGTTATCGCCCACTTGAATCTTAAACGTGCTCACGACTTGGCCTTGATCCACTTCTTGATTCATATCCAAGACCTGAATCTGCTGAAGCTGTTGCAGCACTTGATTCTTTTGCTCAAGCAGTTCACTTTTGGCTTGATTGAACTGCATTTTTACATTTTCCATCTGCTGCATCGCTTCAGGACCGGGCGGCTGAATGCTTTGCTTTTGGATTTCTGACAGCACCTGCTGAAGCTGCATATCCAGACTTTGCAGTTGCGAGTCAACGTTATTGAGCTGGGACTGCAAGTTTTGCTGTGCCTCTTCCTTCCAACGCGGCGTCACGATCGCCTTGATATTGATCTGGCGTTGGATCATTAAATTAGAAACTTCCATAAACCCCTATTTCAATTCTTGCTTTAGACAAATAGCCCGTTAATGATATCCGCATACCGATCGGTTACAACATTTCGTCGCACCTTCAGGGTTTGGGTCAGCAGGCCATTTTCAATGGTAAAGGGTTCGGCCAGCAGTCGGAACGCGCCAATGCGATCGTCCGATCGATAGCCAGGGCGCTCCTTGATTCGTTTTGCCAGCTCCGTTTTGAACAGCTCTTGCACCGCAGGACTCGCTAAATCCACCTCGCCGCTATAGCCTTTCTCCGCCGACCACTGCTCAAGCACCTCTACATTCGGGACAATCAGCGCCCCCAAGACCTTTTTGTCCTGTCCTACCAACATAATTTGGTCGATGTAGGGACTACGCAGGAGGAAGTTTTCGATCGGCAGTGGCTCGATGTTTTCACCATTCGTCAAGACTATGGTGTCTTTTGCGCGGCCCGTCAGCACCAAGTCGTCCCACTGGGTCACGTAGCCCAAATCCCCGGAGTCAAACCAGCCTTGGGAATCGATCGATTTTTTTGTGGCTTCAGGATTTTTGAAATAGCCCTTCATGATCTGCGGACCGCGCAACAGAACTAAGCCTTTTTGGCCCACGGGCACAGGCTGACGGGTTTCCAGATCGACAATTTGGGTTTCGGTTCCGAGCAGCGGTTGACCGTCCGCCCCGCGAAGGTTGCGCCAAGGCCGACGGGCGTGGGTGATGGGTGAGGTTTCGGTCAGGCCGTAGCCCCCGATAATTTCGACGCCAATGATTTCAAAGAAGTCTTCGAGGTGATCGGCGATCGATCCGCCGCCGCTCACCACTAATTTGAGATTGCCAATGCCCGATCGAACCTTGGAGTACACCAATTTGTCGCCGACTTGGTGCATGACCCAAAGCAACGGCAGCTTGAGGGCGGCTTTGACTTTCGCTGTTGCTGATGGATTGAGGTTCTCCAAATCCAGATTCTGGAGGGTGCGGCGAGACTGAATGTACGCGGCGCTGGCGTTGAGAAACCGATTGACGAGCTTTTGTTTGTCCGGCGGCTGGTCGCGGAACTGCTTTTGGATGCCTTCATAGATGGATTCCCACAGACGTGGAACGCCCACCATGTAGTCAGGCTGATGGTCTTTAAGGTCTTTTTTGACGTAGCGAATATTGGTGTAGAACTGGGTGCAGCCCCGCGAAAAAATGAAGTACTCAAAGGTGCGCTCATAGGTGTGCCAAATCGGCAAAATACTCATCACCCGATCGCCCTCATTCAGTAGCAGCACGCCCGATGCCATATTCACTTCATACATCAAATTCCCATGGGTCAACATGACGCCCTTGGGCATTCCGGAGGTTCCGGAGGTATACATCAGCGTGGCGAGGCTGTCTGAAGTGAATCCATGGGGAATCAGCTTGGTGTCATTCGCAAGGGCCAGCACGTCTGAGAAGGTATAAATCTTAAACTCTGCATCCTCCGGCAGTCGCTCATCCGAGAGCAAAATCACAAATCTTAGGGCCAAATCCTGGAGGGTCGATCGCAACTTTTTCAACAGTGCCGCATCTTCAACCACCAGCGCGACGGCTCCGCTATGGCGCAAGATGTACTCTAGCTCCGTATTGTCGGCCTGAGCACTGCGCACCACATCGATCGCACCTGCCAGCATAATGCCCTGGTCCGCCACGAGCCAACGCGGTTGATTGTCTGAAAACAGGGCCACACGAGTAGGATGCTCTGCGCCGGGTTCGGGCACAATGCCTAAATGCTGCAATCCGGCGGCAAACTGCTGAATTTGGCCGTGTAGTTCGCCGTACGTCATCTGAACAGTGGGTTCCCGGTGGGGGTCACAGACGGCTACTGTATGGGTGAATTTACGGGCTGCGATGGCCCACATCTCGGGCAATGTTTGCACCTGCACATAGTCTTGAGACTTGGCAAAATTTTCTCTTTCTTGCTGTGCGACGACTCTTGCGACTGTGCCCACCATGATGACCTCCCGTACGTTTCATCTGCCATTATTCCCGAATTTTCGCGCCATGGACAACTGAGTTGTGCCGCTAAGTTCATTGGGAATGGTCAATCTAGCCTTAGACTTCATGGGATGTTCTCAAATGTTGTCCGGTTAATCCCTGAGATCGGTGGGAGAGTGTGAGGATATGTGGGGCGATCGATCGTCTATCCTAAGGAATAATTGATGTAGGATTATCTCCTCCGCTAGATCTCAAATTGATACGCTATGCTAGATACTGTTTGTACTGAGGGGCTTATATTAGGATTCTTGTATTGAGAGGTTTAAAGGGCTGTTCTAGATCTCAGTGTTTACCGATCCGTTTATCTGCCATCTAAATTTTATTTGAAGACCATTAGTTTTTCTTGATATTTTTCAGTCGTCGCGGTTCATCTTAAAGCCAGACTCCCCAATCTCGTTCTCCCCCTTTCTCACAATGATTCGTCCTAAAAAAGCTTCTATTTTTGCGTCTTCTATCCCATTCCTTCGTCCGATCGGTCTTTGTCTCAGTGGATTCGGGCTAATCGGCGTAACGGCGGCCCACGCTCAGACTAATGGCGTAGAGGCATCCCGATTGTTAAATGCGGAGAGCTTATCAACGGTTCAAGCGCCTTCCCCAAAAGCCGTTGAGACGACAAAAAGTGCGATCGCCCCGCCTGAGGTGATGCAAGTCCCGGAAGCCACCGTCACCGCTCCCGTCGCCGTCGAAACCCCGGCCAATCAAGCGCCTGAATCCATTGTCTTCTCCGATCGATCGGCAGGCTGCGACACCGTGATGACGTGGGGCAAAACAGTGAATCCCCTGTGTCAAGCGGCCCGTGAACCCCTAAAAGCGCCGATCGCCATTTCCAGACCCGAAACTATTGGACCATCCCCAGCAGAAACCAACGCCCCTGAACCGGAAGAGCCGTCCTCAGAAACCGAGAGCATCCAGCTTGGCCCCGTGAGTGTAGGCCGACCAGGTATCCAGTTTTCGGCCCCGGCAGCCCTGAAACCCTATTTTAATAGCAGTCTAAAACTCGCCAAAATGCCAAACTTCGGGGATCTCAAACTGATGTTCCCCCTGGCGATTCCGTCGCCGATCACATCGCTCTTTGGCTGGCGCGTCCATCCGATCTCCGGGGAACAGCGGATCCACACAGGCACCGATATTGCGGCACCCTTGGGGACTCCGGTGATTGCGGCCATGACTGGGCGGGTCTTGTTGGCGGATTTCTTGGGAGGCTATGGGATGTCGGTGGCGATCGAGCACGCCCAAGGAACCCAACAAACTCTCTACGCCCACCTTTCAGAATTATTTGTCAAGCCCGGTGAACAGGTGAAGCAAGGCACGGTAATCGGTCGAGTCGGCTCCACGGGCAACTCCACAGGATCCCATCTGCATTTTGAATTGCGTCAACAGTTACCGGATGGATCGTGGGTCGCGCGCGATGCGGGGCAGTCTTTGGAAGTGGCGATGGGCGGTCTGGTGAATGCGCTTAAGGTCGAGCAGAAGCTGTCTGTTGTGGCCCAAGGTTTGGCTCCAGGATCAGCAATAGACAAGACTAAAGAACTAAAAACTCAGCCTCTAAATGCGCGATCGGCCACTGTGCAGACAACAACCGTACTGAAGATGCAGCCTTCAGTAAACAATGGAGTCAAGTAGGGGATGGGTGCATGAAGCTTGAAGAAATTGTTCCTTGGGGCAGAACGCTCGCAGAATACCAATCCATGTTTGGGTTGTCAGCGCGTGATCTAAACGCAAAGACTTTAGGCTGCGGCGACGGTCCAGCGAGCTTTAATGCCGAAATGGTTGAACTTGGTCACTCGGTAGTTTCGATCGATCCCATCTATCAGTTTTCGGCTGAACAAATCGAGCAGCGGGTTCGACAAGTCTATGAACCGATTATTTCCCAGCTTAAGCAAAATCCCGATCGCTATTATTGGACGGCCTTTCGAGATGCCGATACGTTAGGTCAAGCTCGTCTCAAGGCTATGAATACGTTTTTAGCCGATTACAACGATGGAAAAATTTCAGGGCGATATTTAAATCGATCGTTGCCGAATTTAGACTTTGCGGATGACCAGTTTGATTTATGTTTGTGTTCGCACTTACTCTTTTTGTACTCAGAACAACTGTCGCTTGAGTTTCATCTTGAGTCGATTCATGAACTGCTCCGAGTTGCTTCAGAGGTTCGTATTTTTCCCCTGCTCACACTCAACTGTGAGCCATCCCCATACCTTGAATCAGTGCTAAAAGATTTATCGAGTCAAGGCTATAACGTCCAAGTGCGATCGGTTGACTACGAGTTTCAGAAAGGCGCAAACCAAATGTTAAGAATCCGTCGGCCCTCTGAGTTGAAGTACTAATGTAAAAACCCACAGGAGAATACCCCCACATTTATGGCAACAATCTAACGATCGAGTTCTTATATAATGTCAGTAGTCCGGCTACACCTCAGCCACCATGAACCAAACTAGCACCTTCCAAACCGTGATTGAATCTGTCGAAGCGCTGTCTCAAGACGAACAAAATCAGCTTTTCGACCTAATCCATAAGCGCCGAATCATCCAACGGCGAGAGGAGATCGCCCAGCGATCGTTGGACGTAACAGCGGCTATTAAAACGGGACAGCTAAGATGGGTACGATCGAAGACCTCATCGCCGATGTCTTCGGAGATAACGAATGCGTAATTACCTAACTCCTTTCAACATCGTTCCGACAAAGACGATCAAAAATAAACTCGACGAGACGAGGACGATCGCAGGGCCGGAGGGCAAGTTGTTGTAATAGCTAATATAAATCCCCGTTAGGCTCGACACAATGCCGATCGCGGCTCCGAGTCCCATCATCTGGTGCAATTCCTGCGTGAGTAAGTACGCCGTTAAGGCCGGACCGACCAGCAACGCAATCACCAAAATCACGCCCACCACCTGCATACTCGTAATAATTGTCAGCGTAATCATCACCATCATTCCCAGATGGATGCCATTGACCGGAAGCCCAATCGCCTCTGCCCCCGTCTTATCAAAGGTATAAAACAACAACTCTTTGTAGAACAGAAAGATGCCCACTAAAATCAACGCTGCAACGATCGCTGTACTGACCAAATCCCCCACCGTCACCGTCAAGATATCGCCAAACAAAAAACTGTCGAGATCCAGCTTGTTCTTCAGCAATGTAATCAACGTCACGCCTAATGCGAAGAAACTTGAAAACGTTAATGCCATGGCCGAATCAACTTTGACTCGTGATTGCGATCGAATCCACGTAATCAGAAACGATCCAAGCATCGCTGAAACAAAAGCTCCAATCGATCGATGAATGCCAAAAAATGCTGCAATCGACAATCCTGGAAACACACAGTGCGCCATGACATCGCCCATGAGCGCCATGCGTTGGACGATTAAATAACTGCCGACGATCGGACATAAAACGCCAATCAATGCGCTCATCATCAACGCATTGCGCATAAACTCTAACTGTAACGGGTCCAATACTAAGTTCATCATTCCTCCTAACATCCCACTTCTTCGATCGAATGTGAATGCGCATCCACTTGATTCCAGACCCGTCCATAGGCCCGACTGAGATTCGCTTGTGTCAGCACTTCAGCGGGTGTCCCATCGGCAATTAAGCCTTTATTTAGCAACAACATGCGATCGAGTTGTCCTAGCGCATTGCCCCAGTCATGACTGCTCACGATTAAAATTTTGCCATCCGATCGCAACTCCTGAAACACCCGAAACAAGATCGCCTCCGTTGTCCCATCTACTCCTGTAAACGGCTCATCAAACAACAAAATTTCGGCCTCCTGCGCCAACGCCCGTGCTAAGAACACCCGCTGCTGTTGCCCACCGGATAACTGCCCAATCCGTCTATTTCTCAAATCCCAAATTTCCACCCGCTCCATCGCAGTCCGCACAATTTTACGACTTTGTTGCGTCGGCGACCTGAACCACCCGAGCGATCGGGTTCTCGCCATCATCACCACATTTTGTACTGTAATAGGATAATCCCAATCAATCTGCGATCGCTGCGGCACATAGGCCACTTTTTCCAATTGCTGATGTAATGGACAGGTGCAATAGCTCACTTGCCCACTCATCTTCGGCACCAACCCCACCATCGCCTTCATCATCGTACTTTTGCCAGCCCCATTTGGACCCATCACCCCTACAAGCTGCCCCGGCGCAACCTTGAAGCTGACCGGATCTAGGCCATTGCCCGATCGATAATTTACCGCTACATTTTGAACGTCTAGCATGATTGAGAATTGAGATTGATAACGGTTCTCATTTTAATCGAAACTGTCGTATGATTCCAGTAATTCAACTTACATAAAACCTGGAGATTTCTATGCCGTCACTTTTTCGGACGATGGACTGGACGATCGGCAGCCGTAAAGTCTTGTCGAGTGGTGCTTTAGTCAGTGCTATTGCTTTTCTCACGAGCTGCACTCCAGCGCCCAATGCGCCCAATGCTTCATCCAGTTCTGCCAGTAAGCCCGCCGTCATCGCTAGCAATAGTGTCTTGTGCGATCTCACCCAACAAATTGCTCAAGAAACGATCGACCTTAAGTGCTTAATCCCTGGTGGGAAAGACGCGCATACGTACAGTCCGACCCCTGACGATCGAAAGGCGATCGAAACTGGAAGTCTAATTCTCTACGGCGGTTACGATTTTGAACCTGAGGTAACTAAACTCATTAGGGCTGCAAATTCTAAAAACGCGATCGCGGTTCATGAACTCGCTGTGCCAAAGCCTATTATGGCAGAAGAGGAACATGAGCATGGCGATGAAAAAAAAGAGGCCAAACCGAAAGAAGCTCAACCCAAACTAGAAGCTGATCCTCATGTTTGGCACAATGTTAAAAATGGTATGGCGATCGTTCAGGTGTTAAGAACACAACTGACGCAAGCCTCCCCTGCGAACGCTGCACTTTACGAAAAGAATGCAAAAGATCTCACCGATCGCCTTACTAAACTTGACACCTGGGTGACTCAAAGTGTGGCTACGATTCCAACGGCATCCAAAAAATTGGTCACCACCCACGATGCCCTCAGCTATTACAGTCAAGCCTATGGAATCCCCATTGAAGGCGCACTCCAAGGCATCAGCACCACCGAAAAACCCAGCGCCCAACGCATTGCAACTCTGGTTGCAACAATAAAATCCACCCAAGTTCCCACCCTCTTCGCCGAAGTCAGCGTCAACCCAAAACTCATCGAAACCGTCGCCAAAGAATCCGGCGTCAAACTCTCAGCCCTTCCCCTTGTTGCTGATGGCCTAGGAGAACCTGGTGGCCCTAGTGATACCTACGAAAAAATGATCCGCGAAAATACAACGGCGATCGTCACTGGATTGGGAGGGAAAGTGGGGAATTGAGAATTTTGAATTGAGAATTTTGGATATCTAACGATTAAGTTGTGGTGACGATCGCTTCAATGTTCGCAATCCGGGTCTGGGGATCTATTGTTGTAATGGCCCAGCGCAACGGTTCACCCCACTGTCGTAACGTCTGTTCGACTAACTCGGGGAGGTTGGCTATGGGATCGGGGAGAGCAAGTTCGATCGTGATTAGGGTCGTGTTCATCATGTGTGCAATAGGACTTTAGAGAAGAGGCCAATTTAATTTTTATGAAGACTGATTTCAAATGCTCGATCGGTCCGATAGAAGCAAACGTCAAATGCCATGAAAAAATTGGTGTGACCTAAAATTAATGGAACATCGGAGGTCTCCGCCCAAGCGAAGGCTAAGTAGACCGATGGTAGATCTCCGACTGTTGCATTGAGTAATAGTCCTCTTGCTTGGACTGAAGCTAGATTTCCGGCTAACTGAAGAATTGAAGTCTGATTTTCCCAGATGGCTCCGAGTTCTTGTCCGACGTTGTAAGGCAGTACGTTAACGGTCGATCCGGAGTCGAGAAGTCCTTCTAATGTGACGGAGCTAGACTGAAACGTGAGTGTGATGGGGAGATAGGGAAGTTCTCGTTCTTGGAAGGAGAATCGAAGTTTTTTAGCCATTGAACGTTGCTGCTTGGGCTGCTAGGAGAGCCATTAGGGTTTGGGCAGCTTCTGGGGCTTCGATCGGGGTCCAGACTTCGTAGATTTTATTGGGTTCTAGGATGGAGTCTAGGCGGATATTGGGTTGGGCTACGGGTTGGAGATGGGTCTTTTTATACTGAAGGTAATGGACAAAGTTTGCTAGTTCGTCGATCGAGTCATCGGAAAGGGTTTGAATAGCTTCAATGACGTGATTGCGTTGAGTCAGGGTGTTCATCGCTTTGAGATATTATTTAGGTTTGCAAAAAGGGTCTTATCTCGTTATTGCCACTTTAACACAGGCTTTATGAGCCGATCGCGGGATAGCCGTTAGCGTAGCCTATCCCTGGAAATCGCACATTCACTCAATCGTCCCACGAGTCCCGTCCCTTCAGCCCCCTCAAATACACCGTAGGCCCAAACTGGGGATCAGGGGGCTTCTTGTACGATCGTTACGTTAAAGCGGCGATCGAAACTTTTTCAACGACAGCCTGAGCTATTGCAACCAATGCCTTTGCGCTGGCTGATTCTGGATGAGACACTACGATCGGTACGCCCACGTCACCACCTTCGCGAACGGGGATTTCTAATGGTACACAGCCTAGGAGTGGAACCCCGAGTTCAACGGCTGCTTTTTGGCCCCCTTCCGATCCGAAAATGTCGTAGGTGCGATCGGGCTGATCCGGCGGGATAAAGTAGCTCATGTTTTCCACAATTCCCAGAATCTTCGTGCCCAATTGCTCAAACATTTTTAACCCGCGACGGGCATCGGCTAGGGCTACTTTTTGTGGAGTCGTGACGATCACGACGCCTGCGACCGGAACCCGTTGGGCGATCGTGAGCTGGGCGTCTCCGGTTCCCGGTGGCATATCCACGATGAGATAGTCTAATTCGCCCCATTCCACCTGATAAAGAAAATTACGCACCATCCCATCAATCATCGGTCCGCGCCAAATGACAGGCTGATCGGGATTAATTAAAAAGGCCATGGACACGACTTTCACCCCATGATTAAACGCAGGTTCGATGATTTCGCCTTGATCGCCCTGGCGAACGGCCACTTTGGCATCACCCACTCCCAGCATCATCGGCGCATTGGGACCATAGATATCCGCATCAATCAGGCCCACTTTTGACCCGAGTTGAGCTAGGGCCACCGCAAGATTGACGGCTATTGTACTTTTGCCCACGCCGCCTTTTCCGCTGGAGACTGCAATGATATTTTTAACCCCTTTTACGGAGTCCCGACCGGGCGCTGATTTCTGAGCAGGTGTCATGGGGAAATTTCTAAAACAGATCTAGTCCCATTTTATAGCGTCTGAGGGCATCCTTACTCTCTAAACGATGATTTAGACCCTGATTTAGACGATGAATGTACGATCGCATATGTGAGAATACGGAGGAGGTAACTCTTTATATAGATAAAAATTTAGGTTGGCAGAGAAAATGGAGTCAAATTCACCCCAGCAGTCACGCAAGGAAATCCTGATTACTCTCGCTCAAGACGCCTGCAAACACGCTCCAGGAAGCCGAGAACGGCAGCGAAAACTGACGGAGATGATTACGATTTTGGCTCGATCGCTGTGGCGGGAAAGCTCTGACTACTATGAAGATGCGCTTCAAGACAGCTACTGTTTTCTGTGTCGGCGGTTGTGCGATCTATACGATCCCAGCAAGGCCAGCGTCACCACTTGGATTAATAACCATTTAAAGTGGCGACTCCATAGCCTTAAAATGAAAAACATAGCAGAAGAACGAAAGCGCGCCTATGTGCCCCTAACCTCCGAAGACGGTCTCAATCCCGTCGATAATATCCCCGCCCCCGTTGCCCCGGAAGAATCTCTGGTGGATCTCATTCGGGCTTGGGCCACGGAGGATGAGCGCGGCGAGTTGCGATCGAAGCATCTCAAGAATAAGCCTCAGGTGACTTGCCAGATGCTAATTTTGCGGCGACTGGCCCCGGATGAGACGACGTGGAGTGACTTGTCGAAGGAGTTTGATGTCCCGTTGCCGAGCTTAAATGCGCTATATCAGAGACATTGTGTCCCACAATTGCGTAAATTTGTTCAAGAATTGGACACAGGTGACTAACAGACGAACACGCTACTTCGGTTTTAACTCTAATGATCATGAACCTAAACGCAAACCGCTTGGACCTTAATCTACAGCCCATGTCGATTCCTCTTCCCCTGACAAACCGAT
>JAYUJY010000259.1:0-11914 GCA_043764895.1 Synechococcales cyanobacterium
GCAAGCCATGCCCCTACGGTCTCTGGAAAGATAGATTTGTTGGGGCATGGCACGCCGTGCCCCAAACCCAACGGAGAGGTTCTAAATACCTGGCTTATTTACGCCGCATGATACTAGGGTCTTCTTGTTTCCTATCCAGGAATTCGTAGAGTTTGTCCTGGAGAAATTTTCTCCGGGCTGCTCAGCAAATCTCGGTTGGCCTCAAAAATGCGTGGGTAGAGAGAGCTGTTGTCATAGAATTGTTTGGCAATGCTAGAGAGCGTATCACCGGGTTTCACTTGATGTTGAGAAAACCCATTATAAGGATTGACTAAGGCTCGTCCAAAGACGATCGGAATGATAACTTTATTAATTTCACTTCCGTCGGCAGGAGAGATTGCAAACACCTCAAGGGTTCCTGATGTCGTTTTGGGAATACTATTGATCGGCATTGTAATCTGAAAATTTCCCCAAAGAAATCCACCTGGAACAGTAAAAAATTTCTGAACAATTTTTACGCCGTTACGATCGCGAACGCGGACTTGAATAGTGCCTTCAAAAGCAGTTGAGATGCCGCTGATTTGAATCGGGTCATCAACAATGTCTTGGGCTTGAGGATGGCGAATGACAATGTTAGGAAAGTGAACCATAATTTAAATCTCCTAAGAATAACGAGTTCTGAAACGCATGTACGCCTCTGAGTATATCGACCTAAATTACAAAACAGCAGTACCCGATCGGGGTATTTTATATTTTCAGAGATTGGACTGAGTATTGCACAACATTTTTTGTTCAGTATAGTCTTTCCCGGAATTGGGCCTTTCAAGCTGTAGTCAGTAATAACTTCTAGAAGTAAAGAAATATTGCAATTTATTTAGGACTTCAGCCCCATGAAAGCTAATTTGCTCATGAGTACGATCGCCGCCATATTGATGCTGAGTGCGATCGGACCTCAATCTGCTAAAGCGGAGATTTTGATGCCAATTATGTATGACGAAGATCGGCGGTCATTAGACGTTCCCAATGCAGACACAACTGTTTCTGCTTACGGAGGCAGACTCCGGTTGTATGATGTTCACATCGCAAAACTGGTTGAAGTTACGCACAATAGCTGTGTTCGTTCACATAGGGCAGACAGTTCGTCTAGACGAAGCTATCCACCAGAGGAAAACTATCTCTGGACGTACACATCTGATCAGCGTAAAACATTCATGGGGCACTTCATGATTACCTGTGAACTGGCGCAAAGTTTAGTCAATACGTATGGGCTGGGAAAACCTGAGGCAACAACCATTTGGTATGAAATCAGGTCTGCGGAGATGGGTACTAGAACTGAGATGATCCCAATTCTTGATATTAGAGGAGATGAGATCGATAAATGGATGGATTTCACTAGCAATTTTCAACCTTTGCAGGGGACAAAGCGTCGATCGTGATTGCTGGAACTATTCTGATTGTTCTTAGCGTTTATTTGGCACGTACAGTCTTTACCCTGAGTAGGGTTTTTCCGACTTAGCGATCGGAGCTGTTCTTTCGTTTGTCGAGTCTACCGTCCAACCCCAATACAATCCCACACCCAATCGCATAAGCTAGGAGATCTTTCCAATCAAACGTCGTCCCCACAATGGTTGATACTAGCTTATTGCTTCGTAGTCCTAAGCGATCGACTAGACTGAAATATTGCAATAGTTCAACCGTGTAAGAAAATATAAAGATTGATGCGATCGCCCTATCTACGCGAACTTTCCAGAAAGCCCGAACAAAGCAATAGAGTAGAATTACGACTAAAACATCACCAATGAAAGGACGAATGAATTGATCATTGAAGAAAACTGCGATGAAAACCTCTACCAAGAAAAGTAGGATTGTTAAGCAAAAATATCTTAGATTGAAATGCATTATAAATACTGTACATAGGAAAATACATATTAAGGTTACCGCACCGCTTCTACCCGGAACCGTTTCCACCCAAAAGTTGCCATAAGACGATCGTATTTCAAATCCCCGCTGCTCAAAATCAATCATCAACTGCGATCGAGATCGATTCATTCGTTGCGATTATTTCCCCTAAATACTTAAAAACCCGCACGGGGCGGGCTTCTAGACTAATGGAGCTGACGGGAGTCGAACCCGTGTCCAAATCGGATATTAATATACTGTTCATTCACAGGCTTAGCTTCTCTAACCCTCGAAGCGGGAATCCGACATTATATCCCGTCGGAGGGATTCCCGGATTTGATCTTAAGTTGGTCTCCAACCCGATAAACGAGCACAACAGCATCCGTTGGGGTTATTCCTCGATCGTTAACGGAGTCGAATCAGAGGCTCTCGAACCTAGATTAAAGGTTATTTAGGCTGCAACAGGTGCGGCTTTACGAGAGAAGGTTTTGATGTTGTTTGCATCTATTTGTTTTGAGCCTAGATTTACGAGGGTGGACTCCCCCTCGACCTGTATCACAGCATAACGTTCGCCAACCTGTCGAAACCGTTACAGCCCCGGATGGTGTGAAGTTACATTAGATGATTGGACCAGTATAGCGCTAATTCTTGACGGATGGGGTGGGAGTGGGATTGTTCTTTGAAGGCTCGGCGGGTTTGTCTCCCGGTTTATCGGCGGGTTTGTCTCCCGGTTTGTCAGTGGATGCTGCGCTGGGAGAGGGGCTGGCTTCGGTGCCTAGAATAAGACCTCGACGGCCACTGGTGTTTCGATCGACTTCAATGGGAGCCGTAGCCGTCGATTTGCCGGAGCCTTGGGCTTGAGCTTGAGCCGACTGAAGGCTATTGGTGTAGATGCTGCGGACTTTTTGGACTTTTCCCGAGAGCGGGGAGGTGGCAGCAGGGTTGGGAAGAAGGGCTAGCGCACGTTTCCACTGCTGCACGACGAGGGTCCAGTCGTCTTCAGTTTGGGCGGATTGGCTGAGGCTCCGGGCGCTGGCGGCTTTGTCTTCGGCGGCTTGAAGTTTGGGGGCTACTGCGCTATCAGGGACGGTTTGCCCCGATTGAGCGGATGAACTGGATGTGGCACCGGGTTTGGATTGGGTGCCCAGTTTGGCGCTGGGGTTTGACGTCGGCAACTTTTGGCTCACGGGGCCTTCTCGTCCTTCCATGAGCGGTTTCACCGGACGGACGGGTTGAGGCGTAGTGAAACCTTTGCCAGGAAGTGGAACGGTAGCGCATCCCGCTAAACCCGCCACAAACAGGGTTAGGAAAGTGATGGAGAAGAACGATCGAAGCATGATGAAGTTGGCTCTAAAATAATCTAATCGTCAATCTATCTTAGCTTGGGCCATATAAGCGTTACAATCTGTAATGATTAAGTGTAAAAATACTTAAATCAATCTAAATCAATTAAAACCTTCGTCGAAGTTTGGGTGCCGTGATGCGTGTTGCGATTGTTGGGGCGGGATTGGCCGGATTAGCGGCGGCGGTAGAACTTGTCGATGCTGGACATGAGGTGGAGATGTACGAGTCTCGCCCGTTCATTGGCGGCAAGGTGGGAAGCTGGGTGGATGCCGACGGCAACCATATTGAGATGGGACTGCACGTTTTTTTTAATAACTACGCCAACTTGTTCGCGCTGATGAAAAAAGTGGGCGCGTTTGAGAATCTATTGCTGAAAGAGCATGTGCATACGTTTATCAATAAAGATGGCGATATTGGGCGGCTGGACTTCCGGTTCTTAGTCGGCGCGCCGTTTCATGGATTGAAGGCATTTTTCACGACAGGGCAGTTGACGCTTCAAGACAAAATTCAAAATGCGATCGCACTGGGAACGAGTCCGATCGTGGTGGGCCTAGTGAATTATCCGGCAGCGATGAAGATGATTCGCAAGTTGGACGTAATTAGCTTTGCGGATTGGTTTAGAAATCATGGCGGATCGCAAAATAGCTTGACGCGCATGTGGGATCCGATCGCCCTTGCCTTAGGGTTCATCGATACGGAAGCCATCTCAGCGCGGTGTATGTTGACGATTTTTATGATGTTTGCGTCCAAAACCGAGGCGTCGCAGCTCAATATGCTGTCGGGTTCTCCTGCAACGGATCTGACGGGTCCAATTGTTGATTACATCCGATCGAAGGGTGCGAAGATTCATACTCGCCGCCAGACTCGAAAGATTTTGTTTGCTCATGACGCGGCAGGGACGACGGTAACAGGACTGTCTATCGCCTCAGGGGACACCGAAGAAATTGTGACCGCCGATGCATATTTAGCCGCGTGCGACATTCCGGGAATCCAGCGGTTACTCCCCAAAGAATGGCGATCGATGGCGGAATTTGACAATATTTACAAGCTAGATGCCGTTCCAGTGGTGACCGTGCAAATGAGATTTGACGGCTGGGTAACGGAAACAAAGGATGGTGCAGAGCGGATGCAGTTGGACCATGCAGCGGGGATGAATAACTTGCTGTACAGTGCCGATGCCGACTTCTCGTGCTTTTCAGACTTAGCGATTTCGAGTCCGAAGGATTATTACCGTGAGGGTCAAGGTTCGTTGATGCAGGTCGTCCTGACACCGGGAGATCCCTTTATTAAGATGAGCAATGACGCGATCGTCGCTCATGCCTTAGCCCAGTTGCACGAGTTATTTCCCTCCGCAAAGGAGTTAAATGTAACCTGGTCGAGCGTCGTCAAATTGGCGCAATCGCTGTACCGAGAAAAACCCGCCATGGACCCGTTCCGCCCGAACCAAAAAACCCCTGTCGCCAATTTCTTCCTCGCCGGAAGTTATACCCAACAGGATTACATCGACAGCATGGAAGGAGCCACCATTTCTGGCAAACAAGCCGCAGCGGTCATCTTAGAGCCATTCGGCCAAAAAGTCGAAGGCGAAGGCTTATTTCGATATTCGTATGCATAGCCCGATCCATCTCAATATCCATCATCCAAATATCAAATATCCCAAAATCCGACGTAGGATGCGTTAAGCAAAGCAACGCATCCCTCAATATCCACCCCCATCCCTCAATATCCACCCCCCCATCCCATCCACACCCATCACACAGCGAAAAATCGATCGGAGAGCATAAACCATGGCAGATTGGTTAGAACATACCGTCCAAATTGAAGTCCCGATCGGCATCGATCGCGTCTGGGACCTGTGGGAAAACATCGAACTGATGCCCAACTGGATGAAATGGATTGAATCCGTGACCATCAAACCCGAAGACCCCGAATTATCGGTCTGGAAACTCGCCTCAGGCAGTTTGGTCTTTACCTGGCAATCCAAGATTACTCGCCGAGTCAAGAACCAAATTATCCAATGGGAGTCGGTCGATGGCTTACCTAACCGGGGTGCCATTCGGTTTTACGATCGAGGGAGTGCTGGCAGCATTGTGAAGCTCACGGTTGCTTACTCCGTCCCTCATATTGTTCAGCAACTGATGACGGGGCTATCACTGGGGAAGGTGGTCGAAGGATCCCTGAATGCGGATATGGGACGATTCCGGGACTATGCAATGCAACATCCCGAAATAAACAGGCTTGGATAAGACGAAGGTGGGTCTCTAAAGTTTGCCTTTAGGGACCACAGGTGGGGCAGGTTCAGGTTCAGGGATAACAGGCGGTGGGACTATAGGTGCCGGAACAGGCGCTATGGGAGCCGGGACGCGGGGTTCCGGTCTGATGGGTGGTACGTAGGGTTCGGGTTCAGGATCGCGTTGACGAGGCACATAAGGCGCAGGTTCAGGCGCGCGCGGTGGGACGGGATCGTCGTTGTAGATATCTTGGCGACTTTTGACTGGCTCGGGTTCAGGATCTCGCTGGCGTTGGCGGGGTTCAACCGGGGCTTCGTAGCTGCGTTCGCGTTCGCTACTGCGAGAATCTAGATCTGCGCCCGTGCCGTTGGAGGAGACACTAGCTTTGATGGGAGCAGGTTTTACAGTGCCTTTGCGATCGTCAAGTTCTTTTGGAATTTCAGGAAACTTTTCGGGGGGAATGTCTTTCGTGACCACCCGCATGAATGTACCCCATGCCGAGGCTGCTGTGCTGCTGCTCATTCCGGTGGAACTGCTGTCGTCATTGCCGCCCCAGACGCCGACGACCATTTGAGGGATATAGCCCACAAACCAAATATCACGGGTGTTTTCAGAGGTTCCCGTCTTGCCCGCCACCGCCCGATCGCTTAGAGCCGCCGGAGCACCCGTCCCATTGTTTACGACACTTTCGAGCATTGAAGTCATAATGCTTGACGAATCCGCATCGATCGCCCGTTTGGCTTCAAATCTGGCCTTATAAATCTCTTTACCTTTGTTATCAATGATTCGGGTGATGGTGTGGGCGGGAGTATGTTCGCCTTTTGCCGCAAACGTTCCATAGCTACTGGTGAGTTCGAGTAGGTTCACTTCAAACGCCCCAAGCGCCAGAGAATATTCACTCTTCAGCGGCGACTCGATCCCAGCATCTTTGGCGAGCTGAATGACGGGTTCAAACCCCACGTCGAGGAGAATTTTAACGGCGATGACGTTCACAGACTTGGTTAACGCCGATCGCATGTCCATGTTGCCCGCGTGTTTGCCGCCAAAGTTCTTAGGGGAGTACCCGTCCACGGTAAATCGGTCGTCCACGTAGCCCTTGTAAGGTGAAAAACCAGACGCGATCGCACTGGCATAGACAAATGCCTTGAACGTCGATCCGGGTTGACGCTGGGCCTGGGTGGCACGGTTGAAGGTGCCGGATTTGTCTGAGCAGCCACCGACGAGGGCGCGGACTTCACCATTGCGCGGATCGACAGCGACAAGTGCGGCCTGCTCGTTTTCGTTGTAGCCACACACGGGACGGATGGCCTCTTCTGCTGCTTTTTGCCAGGTGGGATTTAGGGTGGTTTCGACGGTGAGTCCGCCGTATTCCAGCACGTCTTTTGAGACATGTTTCGCGAGTTCTTCTTGGACCGCAGAAGTGAAATACGGACTGGTGCTGTAGAGGTTTTTGGGCGTTGCAGGCTTGAGGTTGATCTCCTCCGATCGAGCCTTACTCGCCTCTTCAGCCGTAATAAATTGCTGCTCCTCCATGCGAACCAATACAATATTGCGGCGCTCCTTAGCCACCTCTTTGTTGATCAGTGGGGAGTAGACGCTCGGGGCAGGGGGCAACCCCGCGATCAGGGCCGTCTCGCCTAGGGTCAATTCTGCGATCGGCTTACTGAAAAATGCCCAAGACGCATCGCCCACCCCGTAGGCTTCCGACCCGAGATAGACCATGTTCAGGTACTTCTCCAGTAAGTCATCCTTCGAGACACTGCGCTCTAGCTTCTGAGCGAGCATGGCTTCGCGAACCTTCCGAATGAGGCTCCGATCTTGGTTTAGGAAGACCATTCGAGCTAACTGCTGGGTTAGCGTACTGCCGCCTTCTACCATTTCCCCCGACATCACATTTCGTCCGACGGCCCTCAGAAGCCCCCAATAGTCCACGCCAGTATGCTGATAAAACCGCCGATCTTCTGCCGCAATGAACGCATTAACCATTTGTTTCGGGATTTGCTTTAGCGGGAGTTTATCTCGGGTCGCAGGTCCGCTCTGAAGAATAGCGGTGCCATCAGCCGCTTTGACACTAAGGGTACCTGGACGAACGAAGGCGCTGAGACTGTCGATTTCGGGGAGTTCTTGATCAATTTTGACGTAGCCATAGCCTAAGCCCAGCGTGGCCGCCAGCAACCCGCCCAAGAGAATCCGATTGCGCGTTTTTTTCAGCGGCGATGGAAGGCTGTCTTCCATTTGCTCCCATCGATCGCCTAAGGCTTGACGCGCGTTCAAAATTTGTCGTCGGACTTTACGTGAGGAGCGCCTTGGACGACGTTGAGGGGTTGCAACGTCAGAATTTTCATCTAATTGCGATTCTTTCTTTGACCGTCTGAAACCGAACTTGACCACGCTGGCTTTCCTGTAAATTTTCGATTTAGAAACCGAACGATCTAACACTTCTACTGATAAAGCTTTGGTATGAAGCTTAGTTATGAAGAAGTATAGGCAGAAATGACACTTTGTCAAAGCCTTAAGGTAATTTCTAAGCCTAAGTCATAACTTGGAAGCCCTCAACCCTCCCAATTCTGTGGGCTTCGGACATTCATGTTCCCCTAGAATTGGGGACTAGGGGGCTTCTTCTCCAGGGACTTTTTTTCTACACTAATCCCTTACATCAGCACCGTATGGCCCATGGCGATCCCCGTGACCAGCATTCCAAGGACTAGAAAGGGTTGAGCACTGGCCTGATATTTCACATCATTTTTGACCGGATCACGCAAGAAGTACATGTCTTGCAGCGTGATTTGCGGAATGATAAACAGAATCAAAATCGTGGCGTAGAGGTTTTCTCCGACACTAATTAAGTAGGCCGCCATCAGTGCTTGGAAAATGTCGATCATCAGCACACAAATCCAGGAGGCGCGGGTAATCCCAAAAATAACCGGAAGCGAGTCGAGACCCATCGCCCGATCGCCTTCCACACTTTTGAAATCATTCACAATGGCAATGCCCAAGCCCGCCAAGCTATAAAACAAGGTCAGCACCATGACCGTTTGGTTTAATTCTCCAAATAAGGCATGACCCGCCCACCACGGCAACGCAATATAACTCGCTCCCAGCGCATAATTGCCCAGCCAGCCATTTTGCTTCAGCTTAAGTGGCGGCGCGGAGTAGATATAGGAGACGAGGGATCCTCCGATCGCCATCACGAGCAGCGTTGGGAACGTGTGACCCGCCCAAAGATCAAGCAGGTAAGACACCGTGAGGCCCAATCCTAAGAGGACAAAGACCTGCGCTTTAACTTGCCCCAAAGAAATCGCACCCGACGGGATGGGGCGGTAGGGTTCGTTAATCGCATCAATGTCACGATCGTAGTAGTCGTTAATAGTCTGCGTATATCCGGTGAGGAGTGGCCCTGACATCAACATGCACGCGAGGGACACGGCCACATTTTCAAAGGTCCAAGTGAAGCGGCCCGAAGACGCTGCGCCGCACAAAACGCCCCACATCAACGGAATCCAAGTGACGGGCTTCATCAACTGCAATCGGATTTTCCAAATCGAACTGCCTTTCACATCCGCGCCCTTCATGCCTAGGGTTTGGCGGAGACGGGCAGCGCGATCGTCGGTTTGAGGCAGTTCGGGCGTTTCGAGGTTGTTGGGTTCTGTCATAGGAAATTTGGGGTGTAGAAGGGGTATCGGTTTTAGAACGAAATAATCAGATATCCATCTTGAAACTTGGCCCCAGCAACGGGTAATCCGCTCAATTCTACGGGCAAAAACACATTCCTGCGTTGGTCGCCTGCTTCGATGGTAATCTCAGGCCCATACTGCGTTAGCTTCACCTGCGTCTTGTCAAAACTAGGCAAATACAATGACACCTTACGACCGGGCTTATCCACGACGACCGATCGCGGCGCACTCCCCCGTTGATTAAAATCGGGCAAGGCGGCTGAGAGCATCGGCCAAGGGTTGGGGTTGGACTCATAGGGAAGCTGCACGATTGGCAAATCCCCAAAGCCTTTTAAATCACCCATAGACTCACCCCCTGCCGGAGTCGTAATCACCCCTGCCACACACAGGCCCACTTGTTGGGCACTGCCCCATAGATATTGGGCAGTCGCTTGGGCCACAGGGTCTGAGGTCGTGACCAGATAGGCGATCGTTTGGTTGGGGTCGGACAGGATATTAATACCTTTATCGAGGAGTCCGGTCACGTCAGAAGTGGGTTTGGAGAAATTGTCGCCCATGAAATTAAAATTCAGTACCGCTGCGGCCACGGGCGGGATAAACGGAGATAGGGTCTTGCCCAAATCAGAATCCACAAATACCTGCCGAAACCGCCGCATATACCAGCTCACTACCTCCGGCATCCCCAGCATTCGCAGCACTTCCGGACTGCTTGGGCTGTCATAGACGATCGTGTCGTACCGACCCTCCCACTGCAAAATGGCATTCAGGGCTAGCGCACTATCCATCCCCGGAAGAATTCCTAACTCTTCGCCATACACGCTGTTGAAAAATGGCGTCCGTAAGTACTGGGATTCCAATTTTTTCAGCTCGTCCCACGCCCGCTCTAAAAGCGCCGTCGATCGTAACTGCACTACATCAAAGCCCGACCCAACCCTTTTGGGATCCGAGCTAACGGGTTCGCCGAGGAGGATGGCTAGCGCAGGACTCGCATCTTGAGTCGCGAACAGGACGCGCTTGCCTTGATGGGTGAGATGGTTAGCAGCGGCTAAAGCAACGGTGGTCTTGCCCACGCCGCCTTTGCCTAAGAAGGTGAGAATAAAGGCCATAAGTTATCGTAGGTAGCGATTTATATGAAATTTTAACAAAAAATAAGGCAGTGAATGATTGCCTCATTGACTGCCTAGCCGGGATTTGGACCTATCGAAAAAATTAATTCGAGGTTTCCAACTCATCTTCAAAAAACCAAGTCGAGTATTGATCATCGAATTCGACCAATCGACCCAATCCTTTGCCATCGACCATTTTGTAGCCGCAGACCGTTCCAACTTTACCCAACTTGCTCACGACCTCTTGTGGGACACGATCGCGCAGGCGACGAACACGTACCTTATCTCCGATTTCCATTGCAGCAACACAAATGACAGTCCGCTATGAATTTTAGCAGGAGATGGGTCTAGCTGAGTCAAGAAATCTTGCAGGTTCCCGAGCAGAGGGAATCTAAGCCCTAATCCAAATTTCGATCGCATTCTTTGAAAAATTCTCGAACGAGTCCCAGTAATATCGACATTTCGCCAATTCCGTGGAGCAATGACTCAAAAACTTCACCGCTGGTCATCAGTCGATAAAACTTCCAGCCTTCTCCATTGGTGACAATGCCGTAGATTTCGATCGATCGTCCAGCCTGTTGGTTTGTCCATTGGCAGGCTTTCATCTCGACTAGACATTGAGCGGTGCCTTGTTCAAAGTCATCTCGTTTCGCTTCTATCACACAGACAAAGGGTGTTTCCAGGTAGTCTTGTTGTTCAGCCAGTAAATAATCAGCATTTCCTGCGGTCATCTCATCTTCTAGGTAAGCACCCTTCCAAATCTTGAGCCGAGGCAGTTCTTCTAACCCCTCCTCACAAATCGCATCAATCAGAAGCGTTTTGGACACTTCAAAGCTTTTCAGATCAAAGCGTTTCAGTCGGTGTAGACGTTGATGAAAAAAATCACTTATCTCGACTGGCGACGCTAAGAAAGACCAAGGGGTTAGCCTTTTTAACCCCAGGTATTTCAAGGCTTCCGGTTGGGTGAAGCTAGAAAATGATTTTTTGCGGGGTTGGATGGATGGGGGCATGGTGCGATGGATCCCAGTCTACTGCACCTATCTTAGCCCCTACGGCAGGCAGGGCGTTAATTCGCGTTCCCCCAAAATCGATCGATCCAGTTCACATCTTTTAGGTCCACCTTCGGCAGTTTGCGGCGAATGTCCTCAATTTTCCAGCCTGTGAGCTTCGCCAAGGTTTGAGCTTCTTTGTCAAAACGCGCAGGTAACGTGGCTCGGTATTTTTTACCCGCATCACAGGTAGATGGCTCTAAAAAGGGATGCTGCATCACGTAGCGACCTTGGAAATTATCTTGATTGGTGGTGGATTGGAACATTAGATCTTCGGGAAACTTGTCGCGGGTGTAGCGAACGTGTAGCCGGGTGATGAAGACATTCGATCGCTGCGGCATGGGACGAGGACCACCCCAAATGCGATTCGATCGTTGTTTATTGTTGCCCATGGGTTGCTCTAACCAAAACACGCCCGCCTGTTTGAGTTCGTCGGGTGAGAGGGGATCGGCTGAACAGGGATCGCAGTTGCCCATATTCCAGGCATATTCGAGGAAGGCGACGTTGCGGTTTTCTTTGTCGTAGCTGTTGGTAAACATCGACTTGTAGAAGTCATTGAATTCGCCCTTTACAAATTCAGGAACATTTACATCTGACGGCACGCGCACCGTGCGATAGTTTGCGACTTCAGC
>JAYUJY010000260.1:0-2997 GCA_043764895.1 Synechococcales cyanobacterium
AGTTGCTTTTGCACTGTTAATAAAGACTTTTGCTTTGTCACTTCGTGACTGGGCGGAGCTTTTATTTGCGCCATCAATTGATGTTATGCCTATTTTAGGGCGTGTCTGGAGTTCTGGCAACCTCTTTCATGCGATCCCTAAGCTGCTGCATTGCATTAAATCTCTTCAAAACCAAGGCACAGCAAGCATTTGAGTGATTTATGAATTTTCCAATGGTTCCCAAGGGTTTCTTACCCTCTAGTCTATTTTCTGACCGCATTTTTTCCGAGTTCGTCCAAGGCAGCGCGATCGACCCTAATTTATTTGGATCCAGCATCACGATCGTTCAAGACACCGAGGTCAACGCAGGCGGTGAAGTCAGCTATCCCATCCATGATTCCCTGAATTGGCGGATGTCACGCTTTGGTCAACAAGCGCGATCGACCCTGGAAGCCGCACTCTTTCAGAACGAGGACAGCACCACCTGGCAAGCCAAACTCTCAACCCCGATCGCTGATGTAAATAAGGGAAAACCCCGCAAATACGAAACGCCCGTTGGTTCCGGCTCCCGCGCATTCTTCCCGAATCTAGACTCGCACACCCGATCGCGTATCCAAGACCGCTATCAAACCCTTGTCCCCCCAAACTCTAGCGTCTGGGACTGGCTTAAGGTTCGTCCTGAAGTCCCGATCGTTCTCACCGAAGGGGGTAAAAAAAGTCTCTCCCTACTCACCCAGGGCTACCTCGGCATCGCCCTCTACGGCGTCAACGGCGGTTATAGGAGCAAAGATGCGATCGGCGAAGCTTGCACCCCCTATCTCATCCCTGACCTAATCCCTCTCATCCAACCCGGTCGCCCCGTCTACCTCGCCTTTGACCAAGATGCTGCCGCCGAAACCAATCAAGCCGTCGCTAGAGCCTTATCTCGGTTTGGGTCCGTTCTCGCCAAGGCAGGGGCGATCGTCCACATCATTCAGTGGGATGGCGCAGATGGAAAAGGGTGCGATGACCTGATCGTCAATCGCGGGGCTGATGCCTTTCAAACCGCCTACGATCGCGCACTTCCTCTCGAAGAATGGAAAATCGAACAATACCTCCGCCGTCAACTCACTTACGACGCGGCTCAAATCGTCCATGCCGCTGACCTCTCCACGGTTTCACTCGAACATTTACCCCAAGATGGCATCTGGGCGATCGCCGCTCCCAAAGGAACAGGCAAAACTAAATTCATTGCTGCGAATTTACCCAAAGATGGCAAAGTCGCCCTCGCCACCCACCGAGTCTGTCTGGGCCGAAATCTCTGCCAACGATTGAATATCCACTGGCGGAATGATCTCGATAAAGTAAATGGTGAATTCATCGCCGGAGATGGTTACACCCTACGCGTTGGATTTTGCGTGGATGCGTTATTAGCGATCGACCCTGCAAAATTCCAAGGCTGTACCTTAGTGATCGATGAAGCCGTTCAAGTCTTCCGACATTTACTCCTAAGCTCCACCTGTCGAAAAGGCGGGAAATTAGCGGCATTGCTCGATCGACTTAAAGCCATCATCCAGACGTCAAAATTAATCATTCTCGCTGACGCCGATCTGGACGATGCGACTCTCGACTATGTTTCATCTCTCCGCGAAGTCCGTAAACCGATTTATCTCATCCGCAACGATATCGAAGTCAAAGGTTATGACACCGACTTTATTGAAGCGACTAACCCGTCTGGCACGATCGTCCTTCTCAATAAAGCTGTCGAATTACGTCAACGTGTTTTCCTTACGATCGACTCCAAAGCGGGCAGCCTCACCCTTAAAAAACAACTCGAAAAAATCGGTGCTAACGTCCTCCTGATTAACTCCGAAACCAGCGGGGGCGAGGTGGAACAACGATTCATTGCCAACCCCGATCAATTCCTCGCCAACGATCCCACTTGGGATGTCGTGATTGCAACTCCGAGTCTCTCCACCGGGGTCAGTATCGAATCCAATTATTTCGATCAAGTATTCGGAATCTTTTACGGCGTCATTCCCGATGCTGATATAGCCCAAGGTCTCGGACGCGTTCGTCAACCCATTCCCCGAACCGTTTGGTGTGCGCAACGCGGGATCGATCGCGGCGGCGTTTCCAATAGTACCAATCCACTTGTGATCAAAACCGCTCTCCAACAAAGAACCCAAGCCATCTCAAATCTACTTTGGAACGAACTTACGCCCGACGCTCAAGATAATTTAACGGACTACGATTGGCAAGGCGACCCGCATCTCAACCTTTGGGCTAGGATTTCAGCGTCCACTCACCGATCGATGCAGAACTTACGATCGGCCCTCAAAGTCCGACTTCGCTATGAAGGCAACCAAGTCAAAGTCATCGACCTTGAAACCGATCCCATCGCCCAAGAACAACTCAAAACAATTCGACGGGAACTCAAAGAAGCAGAAGCCAAAGCGATCGTCCAAGCTCCCATGCTTTCTTTCGGTGAAAGAGTTGCCCTAGAGAACCAAGAATCTCTATCACCCCAAGAACGTCTCAGTCTAGAAAAAACGATTCTCGCCGACTTCTACACACTCACTGAAGAACAACTTACCCCCGAAGTCGTCCTCAAGGATAAACAAGGCAGACGGCGACAACAACTTCTCGCCCTCGAAAATCAATTAGAACCCGGTCTATGTCAAGAACGCGATCTCAAAGGTTTAGAACGACAAGTTGCCTGGGGGAAAGGGCTTTGCGCCTGGGATATCGGAACATCAACCCTTCAGTACAAGATGCGGGAATATCTAGGACTGAATGCCTTTATGGACCGCGATCGGACCTGGACGAAACACGATCTCGTTGAACTCGGCGATTGCGCCAAACAACATCGTAAAGAAATCAAATCTGCACTCAATTTCACCATCACTGACACGATGGCAGCGGTCCAAATCGCCCATCAACTTCTAGAACAACTCGGAGTCCCCGTCAAGCAACGCTGTTGGTCAAACAAAGCAGAAGGCCACGAAGGCGAGAAGCTCAGGATTTACGGCGTAGACC
>JAYUJY010000261.1:0-11870 GCA_043764895.1 Synechococcales cyanobacterium
GAGAGGCATTAACGATCGCGTACCAATGGGCGATCGCCCGTCAAGAAAATGGTGCAGCGATTACGCGATCAGACTTCCTGAATCGTGCAAAGAACGATCGGCAGTCTGCTTATTTGCGCGATCATCGCGAAGAGCTTTGGGACGATCTTCAGGGGCTGATGAGTGAATGATATCTCCCATATTCTCCGGTAACGTAACGCGTAACAGTGGAAAAGATAGACGGTAACGCCCGTTACTGCTCCGTTACGCGTTACGTTACGCCGTTACTGGACCTGTTACGTTACGCCGTTACTGCTGTTACGTTACGCCGTTACCGATTGTCCATCTCAAGAACCAAAGCTAGAAATCAGGGATAAAGCGATTATCGTAGGGTCTAAAAAGAAGCCGCTATCGCGTAGGAACGTGAACAAAATTATCCGCCCAAACCTTTCAAGTGGGCCAAGGAGAAATGAATCATGGAAATTGTAAACACGACGGGTACGAGTATTGGTTCGATCGACTGGCTCATCCCTCAGGGAAAGTCACTGTTCAAGGCGCTGACTTCTAAGACGATGCAACGGAGAGTTCGGGCGATCGTCTTGTTTCTGTCAGTCTTGGTGCTGCTGCTCCTGGTGGGTGTGATCAAAACGATTCAAATTTCATTGCAGCTTGCATATCAGGAATTCGAGTCAGTGTTGCGAGATGTAGAACCCGTAGAAATTTTAGACTCTCAAGAATCTGAACCTGTAAAACCTGTAGAAATTTCAAACTCTCAAAAAATAGATAATCTCGAACCTACCCCGCCGATCGCAGTCGTTCGAGACACGCGGATTCGATCGCTCCGAAAAGAGGCCAGTCAGCAGGGCATCCGGAATGCTAGTCGGATGAGCAAAGCAGATTTACTTATGGCTCTTCAAAATTTTGTCCAAACCACTCATCCTAGCGAGGGTTCTAATGCAAGCGACGAAACTAGCAGATGTTCAAATTCTGGCGGATCTGCTTGAGCAAGTCCGAGAGGAGGTTAGTTTAATCTGTGACAGTGAGGGCGATTCCTGTTCTGGGAGGCATTGCCAACAGATTCAGCCGGGTGAAGTGGAGAGGGCAATCGCTCATCTACTAACAACACATTTGGAAGATTGCCGATTTCGGGATGGGGTGCAGGAATGGCTCGATAATGTTCGATTTAGAAAAGAACGTAGCGTTGCTGAAAATAGGCATGAATAAGTTGGTCTACAAGACTGAATATTTAGAATGAATTAATCTTCTAAATATCCAGGATTACAAATTAATTCTCTGATTTAGCAACGACTCACATCAAAATTGATCCGGGTTGATCATGGCTTGAACTTCGGTCGTTTTAACCTGAAGCGCTGCAAGAAGTGCTGTTAAGTCATCCATACTATCTGAGGAAAGATCAATTTCCTTCAGTAAGCGGATCACTTGTGCCGCCCCATCTGACTTATGTTTCTTTTGCTTCGGGTTGTACTGTTGAATGAGCTGATTGACCTGATTTTTAACTTCCGTCAATGATATGCGTCGATCGATGACTTGTTGAGTCAACTTCTTACGAATTTTTGTCGATTTTATTTCCTCTAATTTTAAATTATTAGACGTTAGGCGATTCAGCTCTCTGGATTTACTAGATTCTAATCCGAGCGTTTGAATTGCTTCTTTGAGATCTTCCGCTAGCTTGAGTAGTGGAAAGATATTAGTGTTGACGGTGACGGGGTTAAGCTGTAATCCCAGAATGAGTTCAAAAATCTGGCGTTCTTCCATAGCTTTGAAATCTACACTTTCCACCCAGTTCTTTTGAGTAGACGAATCTGCAATTCTGATATCGGCCAACTGAGACAGCGTATTATCCCGCTGCATTCGACGAATGGGCGTGTTGAGGAAGTTGGGAATGATACTTTCCTGTCCGTGCATATTGGGATAGTCGTTAATGGCAAGACGAATTAACGCTTTAGCTATATCTAAATCATGTAGCCGTTGGGAGTGGATACTGGTCACCACTTGTCCGCGAAATGTTTCTTCGGGAGATGGTAAATCTTCAGGTGATAAAAATACGGCATTGAGTTCAGGCCAAGAGAGCGATCGTGCTGCACGGGTGCGCAATTCCCCTTCAAATAAAAGATATCGGCCCATCAATTGTGGGATCAAAATAATAGGTGTCAGTTGGCCATGTCGCTGCAAGCTATTTGCGCGTTCTGCAATCATGCTCGCTGTGACTGTCTCACGGGGTTGATTAACATCTAAATCAATCAAGTCCAGACGAACCTTATGTTGACCACTTCGGTTTTCGAGTTCTGTGGTGATCTGTTGAAGATCGTGGTCTATGCGCGTTTGATCATCAGCGGAAAGACGACCTGCACGGAGGTCTGATAATTCCGTCTGAAGCCCAATAATTTCTTCCTTGAGATTATGAACTTCTTGAGAGACTTGTACCCCGACAAGGCGATCGCGGAGTCCTGTTGTTCCTGTTTTTGCCATTAGAATTCTCCGTCAATTAAATCAATGATTGCTTCTACGATCGGGTCATAATCCTGTGCGCCTGGAGCGTTGGGTCGAAAGAGGGGTAGGGGTAATCGGGCACTTGTGGCTGTGAGATAATAGTTGGAATCTCGAATGAATGGAAAGCAATGAATTCCTGCTTCTTCGATTAAAGCCGGAAGAGTATCGCTGATATCCACATTTTCCAAAGGCACCCCTTTCTCATCAATCCCTAGAATTTTTCGATGGGTGGCTTTCTTCGGATCAACTCGTGTAGGCACGAATCCGATAATTTCAGGTTTTGGTCGGAGCTTAAATTCGCTAATGGTTGAGTAATACCACTCCAATAAACCAAACAACATTTCAGCATCTTTTTGCTCAGGTTTAATTGGGCATAACACATGGGTACTCGCCACTAAGGCCATGACACCGATCGGCTCTAAGGTCGCAGGGGTATCAAAGATAATGACATCCGAATCCAGAGGAAAATCATCTAATAATCGATCTTGCAAGATATAAAAGCCCCTGCCTCGGCTAGGAATTTCTCGAATCATGGTCTGCAAGGGTTTGCCTCCTTGAACAGCATTCACATTTAGAACATACTCAGCCCAAATCGGCTGCAAAGGATAATCTCCATCGAAATCGGCCTTCCAAACTTTCAGTAAGGTCTCTGGGCCTTCAGGAGTGGGTGGTAATCCGGTAAAGGTGCTCAGAGAGCCATTATGATCGAGTTCAATCAGGGTTACACTGTAGCCTGCTTTCCCAAGACCATAGGCCAGATGAACGGCAGTTGTCGTCTTGCCCGAACCTCCAGCATTACTTGCGATCATCAATCGAACTTGTTGCCGCGTTGTTTTTGTCATTCTTCTAGAAACTTGTAGGGAGCGCCTCTAAATTCTGTGTAGTAACGTTACTACACAAGGCTTGCCCATAGGTTAGCATGAGTGAATGGAAGTAAGACAAATATTTTATAAGATTTGAGTATTGAAAAATATTTCTGAAACTCCTGGGTTCTAAGTCTGTGTAGTAACGTTACTACACACGATCATGGAGGCACTCATATTAATTCCCAGGAAGATTTTTTGGATTGACCATGGCTTCCATCGCAGCATTGAGTTCTATTTCGAGCTGTTCTGGTGTGGGGAGTGAATCTTGAAAAGCTTCGGGAATCGGGTTCCCCATTCGATGCGTCGAAATTCCGATCGGCTGATTCATTCCCCTAAGCGAGAATTCGGCAATGGCTTTACTCTTAGATTTGCAGAGGATAATTCCGATTGTGGGTTCATCAGTATGATGTCGGAGGAGTTCATCCACTGCTGAGACATAGAAGTTCATCTTGCCGGAGTACTCGGGTTCAAAGGCTGTTACTTTAAGGTCGATCACGATGAAGCATCTGAGTCTGAGATGGTAGAACAGTAGGTCTAATTTAAACTCTTGACCATCAATTTCGATCGGATATTGACTACCCACGAACGAAAAGCCAACGCCCAACTCTAGAAGAAATTCTCGAATATGAGTGACAAGCCCACGTTCGAGATCGCGTTCCTGTGCATTTTGCTTAAGGTCAAGAAAATTAAATTGATAGGGGTCTTTAAGAAGTTGCCGAGCGAGATCGGATTGAGGGGCAGGAAGGATGCGATCGAAATTAGTGACTGCATTTCCTTGTCGCTCAATCAGGCAACTCTCAATTTGCATAGCGAGGATGTCACTACTCCAGCCGTTTTCAAGACTCTGATCTGCATACCAAAGACGTTTTTCAGTGTCCTTTAGTTTTTCGAGGAGTAGGATATTGTGTCTCCATGGCAATGTTGCAACGCTCCGTTGCAACATTACGTCCTCAGAGTATGCTTCTGCAAAAGTTCTCATGTAGCGAAGGTTCCGGGATGAAAATCCGTTGGTATTTGGGAATTCTTTCTTTAAATCTTGGGCGAGTCTGTCGATGATTTTGGTGCCCCAACGCTCTTTTTTATGACGAACTGAAAGCTGCTGCCCGATGTACCAATACAGCAACGTGAGTTCTCTGTTAATTGCAACGGCTGCCCGAAGTTGGGTGTTTTGGATACGCTGCTTGAGATCAATCAGGACTCGATTGTAGCTTGGGGGGAGGAGGGAATCAGACACGCTTAGTAAGGTTGGGAGAAGGAGTACCTTTATTCTAAGCGGACCTGTTCAATCTATGGACTGTCGTTAAATTTTTACTCAATATTGCAACGCTGCGTTGCAATATTAGGAAGAGTGATCTCCTGAAATTTTGATTTGAGATGAAATCATCTGCTAAATAAGCTTTGTAGCGAAATAATGTAAGCCAATATTCACGTTAGAAACGAACCTATCGGGTCCAATAATAATTCCCGGACCAACGATCGCCAGCACGAACCCCAAGAACCCCATCGCTCTAATTCCAATCTAGCTCATACTTAAGAAGTTTTATACGAATCGACTGCCCTTAGCTTCACCATGCAAATCACATCTGAGCAAATCCGACAGATTTCAATTTTTGGAGAACTGGAGTCGGAGCAACTGTATCCCCACGCGATGGTGCAACATTATAGACAGGGCGAGATCATCTTTCATGAATCCGATTCCCGTTCCGGGAGGCTGCGCCAACGACTCCCAGCGAAATTATTTGCAGTTTTTAGTGGTGTGATTCAAATCAAAAAAACGGCATCGACGGGTAAAGAAACGATTTTAAGAACGTTACCCGCAGGAGAAATCTTTGCAGCCCCCGCCCTCTTTGGCGATGGGATTTCTCCTGCAACTGTCGTCGCCGATCGGGATTGCCAAATTCTTACAATTGACCGATCGGCCTTGCTAGCTCTGATTCAACAAAATCCAGAGGTTGCGTTTCGGATGATTGCGCTGCTCAACGATCGGGTTCAAAAACGCCATAGCGCGGTGCATGGATTGATATCTGAACGGGCGATCGTCCGGTTGGCACAATATATTCAACTATCGATAACCGAATCTGACGTAGAGACAACACCGGAGGGCACTTATTTACGATCGCGCCTGAGTTACTATCAAATCGCCAGGAGCATCGGGATTACCTACTAGGAATGTGTTCGGTTATTCAAACAACTTCCCATGCTCTACTATCAACGCGGTGGCAGAATTCGGTTGCTGGATATTGGAGAACTAGAGGCGATCGCCTTAGGAAATCTGCCATAAATTATTCTACTATGAGGTAGCTCATAGACCGATCGGCGTCCCTGTGTCTCGTCTTGGCTGTGGCCGCTCGTGAGAATGTCGTCGTTACAGCAGCAGAACCAAGGACATTGTGATGTACTCAAGAAATATATGCTTCAATTGGGGTTCAAAGCGGTGGTTGTGCTGGGTTCTCCTAAATTCTATCCGCGATTTGGGTTTATCCCCGCGAAGGAGAAGGCGTTAAGTTGTGAGTATCCGGTGCCAGATGAGGCATTTATGGTGTTGGAGTTGCAAGAGGGTGCCTTGGACGGATGGGTTGGATTGGTAAATACCTGTAACCGGAGATCAAGACGGATGACAATACCTGGCATTGCAATTCAACAGATTATGCCGAAGGACGTTGCGCTCATAGAAGCGCTATTAACGACTTTTGGTGAGGTGTTCGATGAAGTCGAGACCTACAGCAGGAAGCGTCCTAGTGCAGACTACCTGCGGGAACTGCTCAAGCATGACTACTTCATCGCGATCGCCGCATTGAAAGCCGGGGAAGTCGTGGGTGGTCTCACGGCCTACGAGCTGAAAAAGTTCGAGCAGGAGCGCAGTGAGATTTACATCTACGATCTAGCGGTTGCCGCCGCACATCGACGGGAGGGCATCGCCACGGCATTAATTCAAAAGCTGAAGGAGGTTGCAGCAGCCTGCGGTGCTTATGTCATTTTTGTTCAGGCGGATCTGGGTGATGATCCAGCGATTGCACTTTACACGAAGCTGGGCGATCGTGAAGACGTGTTGCACTTCGACATCGCCGTTGATGGCTAATCACACTGCTGAATACTGAACAGAGGAAATCAACCCATGACTCACTCACTCCGTTGTAATTGTGGAAAACTCAAAGGCACGCTCAAGCACACGACAGCGATCAATCGATGTGTTTGCTACTGTGCCGATTGCCAAGCCTTTGCCCGTTTTCTCAAGCGAGAGCATGACATCCTTGATGAAATCGGTGGGACTAGCATTAGTCAGACGATTCCGAAGCATATAAACTTTCTCGAAGGTACGGAAAATCTAGCCTGTGTTCGCCTCACGGAAACGGGTCTGCTGCGGTGGTACGCCGCTTGTTGTAATACACCCATTGGGAACACGCCGCCCAATTTCAAGCTGCCCTTCATTGGTTTAATTCACAATTGCTTGAGCACAGAGCCAGCTTCGTTAGATGAGACCTTTGGACCTGTCCAAATGAATGTCAGTCCTCAAGCGGCGATTCTCCGTGGGAGAGGCTCTGCCAACGGGGAACCAAAGCCAAAACCGATGGGTTTCTTAGCAGGAACCTTGCGCGTGATGGGAATGGTTTTGCGATCGCGATTTGATGGTAGCTACAAGCAAAACCCATTCTTTGTTTCAGCCACGGGTGCCCCCATCGTCACCCCGAAAGTGCTCGATCGTCAGGAATTGCAAGATGTCATGTTCCCGTTGCATTGAGGAGAACCACAACCATGATTCCTTCCGGAACAGAAACGCTAATCGACTATCGTCAAGCCCAAGCTGCCGATCCCTTTGTGCCGAATCCAGCGGTCCTCGCTAGTCCCGGCTGGGATAGCCTTCACCTTGAACTGCATCAACAGCCACAGTTTGAGATCGTCGAACATCAACATACGATGCATGTGATCGCTTGTGGTGTCGGGGATTCACGAGACGAGTCCGGCGATCGCTGGTTGGATGGCAAACGGCAAACCGAACGTCGTCGATCGGGGGATATTGCCCTCATTCCCGTCGGAATGTCCCATCGCTGTAATTGGAATACCGATGTGCAATTTGGCATTTTAGCGATCGAACCAACATTACTCCAAGCTGTGGGTCAAGATTGGGTCAATCCCGATCGCATTGAACTCAAGCCCCAGTTTATGAATGAACAGGATCCCCTGATTCAAGGGATTTTGATGACGTTAAAATCGGAAATACAAATGGGTGGAATCGGCGGAAACCTACTGGTGGACAGCTTAAAAACCGCACTAGGGATTCATCTACTCCGCAACTATTGTACGATCGCGCCGAAGCTCTCCAGCTATAGTAATGGACTCTCTGCGGCGACCTTGAAGCGAGTGACTGACTATATTCAGGCTCATCTCCATTTAGATTTAAAGTTAACCACCTTAAGCACGATCGCCCAAATCAGCCCCTATCATTTTTTACGATTATTCAAACAAAGTCTAGGGATTACCCCGCATCAATATATTTTACAACAGCGAATCGATCGGGCGAAAGTCCTATTGAAATCCAGTCCTCTGGATATTTCGGAGATAGCCCTTAGGGTCGGCTTCTGTGATTCCAGTCACCTGACTCGATGCTTCAAACGTTCCCTAGGCGAGACTCCTAGCCAATGGCGGCAGCTCTGATCGCAAGAATATCCCAAAACACAGCATTTTTGTCCTAGCGATCTGATGGGTAATTTTTTTAAACTATCCCTAGTTGTTTCGCGTAATTCAAAATGTTACAGACTTCAGCCATGACCATCCCACTGTGGGGATTAGTGATTTATGTTGGATGGACGATCGCGATCGTGGTTCTTTTGATCAGCCTTCGGATTCGGCATCTGGCAACAGGTGGTGCGGTCCAAGATTTCGGCATCCAAAATGATGGAAGTCCACTCTGGCGGCTTGTCCGAGTCCAATCCAATTTAGTTGAGAATCTGCCACTTTATCTAGGTGTTCTATTCTTATTGACGGTTCGAGGGCTATCTGGTGTGGTAGTTGATGGGCTGGTTGTTGTCTATATTGGATTTCGGCTCGTTCACTCAATCATTCATATTCTAGGCATGAATCCAATTTTTCGAGTACTCTGTTTAGCCATTCAGTTTATTGCGTTAAGTATACTAATCCTGTTATCAATTTATCGTTGATCCATTGAGCCTTATGAACAACATCAATCCCAACATCGAATCCCAAATCCAGACCTGTGAAACTCGCCTTTACGCGGCGATGCTGGCATCAGACGTCGCTGAATTGGACGTGCTGATTGCGGATGAACTGCTATTTGTCGGACCCACGGGGGAATTAGCGACGAAAGCCATGGATTTGGAATTGCATCGATCGGGTGGCACCAAGTT
The DNA here is from genome assembly GCA_043764895.1 of Synechococcales cyanobacterium. GTDB lineage: Bacteria > Cyanobacteriota > Cyanobacteriia > Leptolyngbyales > Leptolyngbyaceae > JAAFJU01. The sequence goes on from JAYUJY010000261.1 coordinate 8,720, forward strand.
CCATGAACTGATCCCCAAAGAATTAGAAATTCGGGTAGGCACTGACCAATGGGCGATCGTAACGGCAAAAATCTTCCTCAGAGGCACCTATTTGGGTAATGACTTCTCAGGTGATTTCCGTTACTTACGGGTTTGGGTTCAGGGTGAAAACGGCTGGCACATCGTGGGTGGTAGCGTTAGCGCGATCGGTTGAGTTGCAAATCTAACATAGATGTAATCGATCGGTTGAGTTCTGAGATTATCGCTAGAATGATCACTTACTGATGGAGAACTCACCTCATGGCAAAATCGATTGCCTCCTACTGGAATGCCTTGAGTCCCGAACACCATCACCAATGGCAGGCCATTCCTGGACTCGAAGGAGTAGCCGAGGAACTCACCCTGAGCCTCGACGCCCAATCCGGCGAATACACGCGACTAACGCGCTTTTATCCTGGTGCAGACACCGCTGCATTTGGCGGAAAAAGTCATGCTTACCCTGAGGAAGTTTTTATTGTCAGTGGTCGATTATATGACCAGGCATTTGACCTGTGGCTAGAGACGGGGCACTATGCCAGCCGTCCACCGGGCGAAGTCCATGGTCCCTTCCACAGTGATATCGGTTGTATTGTGCTGGAAATCTCGTTCCCCGATCGGGTGGCGATCGAGACTTCATCGTCCTGAAAAATCCATTGAGATGCTAGAAAAAAGACTGATCACAGGAATAAAATCAATGCTGAAATTTTATTACGTTCGACGACTATTCGGGTCCCAAGGCTTGGTCAGAAGGTCTACACAGCGCGACAGCTAGCAACAAACCCAGCCCTCATCCGAAGCGATTCAAGCAGCTTTGCCCAATGTGAGAAAAATTCTCGCATAGCGTTTTTAGCGATCGGCAGTAATACCAAATTAAAGCATTAATGCAAATGCTGTTGATAGACATCACGATCAGGACTTTCTCCATACATAGATTCCTAAGGTACTGATCCAGATTAACAATAGGAGACTGGCGGGCATGTTGATCATCATTGCTAAGTCAGAAAACCCGGTATGAGCCATGACGACTCCCGCGATCGCCGTTGGAATCCCTCCCACGATTGCGACATAGCCCAACGCTTTTGGAAACCTGGGCGCTAATAGTAATGCAATGCCATAAATGACGATCGTGATTCCCAAAAACAACGTCATCAAACTGGCCAGCCCAATCTCAATTTGTCGCACGCCAAACGTTGCATAAAACAGCATTTCTTTGCTGTTCTCCGGCGCTTTAGCCCAGGCATTCACCATTGATTTCAAGGCAATCCCATCCACAGCCTGTAATGCCGCCGTGATGGCTAAACTGACCACAGCCCCGATCGCCCCGACGATCGCCAATCCCTCCGCAGGTCCAGCCATGAGCTGCCGAGAAATAAGCACTAATGTAATCACCATCAGTCCCATACCCGACAATTGCATCAAATGGCTAGATACCCAATGGGTGTCAGCGGCATACTCGGTAAATGCTGCCAGGGGCACATTAGGGTCGGCACTCATGGGATGGAGGATAGTGCCGATGAGGAGCAGAATGGCACCTGCGATCGCGGTGATGGCAGTCCAAGCCTGAACCTGAAGTTTCAGCATGAGTCATTCCTTAAACTATGAAATGGTAGAGGACCGCACAGAGATCTGTTAATAATCATTGTTTGGGCCATTTTGATCTCCGATCAGATATTGAAAATTTATTCTAATAGGGACGATCGTCTTTGTGTGTAACCTTCCATTCGCCATTGCATAACAGAGTTGCTTTAAGATCGTCGTCTGGATATTCGACTTCATCGTCTAAAGACCGATCGCCAACCTCAATATAGGTAACGGTTTCGGGTGATCGGTTAACCAGATGATGAGCAATTCCGGTACCTGCGGGATAGCCATAACACACTCCCGGACTCAGTACAAATTCATCGTCTCCCAGAATCAGCGTTGGTGTTCCTTCTAGAATATAAATGAATTCATCTTGTTTGGAATGGCTGTGACGGAGTCCGGACATGGAACCGGGTGCGAGATGAGTGAGATTGACACCGAAGTTGGTGAGTCCAAAGCGATCGCCTAGTTTGCGCTTCAATCGACCGCTAACTTTGGATGCGTAGGGTTCTGGATAGATGGTTTTGCCCATGATGGCATCGATTGAGGTGGCAGCAATGGGAGATTGTGTCATGAATTTGGCCTTACAAAGTACCGGATTCTAGTTGATTCAAATAAATAAATTCAGGAGACTGGACGCCTGCTTTGAGTCTAATTTGAACCAGTTCAGGGGATTCAAAAAACTGCTTTGCGGCGACGATCGACGTCCAAGACGAGAAATGTACGACTTGATTGGGATCGTTCTCCTGACTCAACACCTGGTACGATCGCTCTCCCGCTGCCTTTCGGATTCCTGCCGCCTGATCAAAGACCTTCTTCCAAGATTCATAATCTTCAACTTCGTGGAGGATTAAAACATATGGCATGGAAATTTACCCTGAGGTTTAGCACTCGGTACTGCCGACAAAAATCGTTGTTCCAGATTCTAGCGTCTCATCTATGGAAGCGTCCACGATCGATCTTTAGGGCGATTTTCCATGGTCCTGTTATCCAGAAAATTTCTTGCTATTCTGCCTACAGGGATCATATTCAGAAAATTTCTTGCTATCATCTAGAAAATATACGGAAAGTTTCTGAATAGCGCCTCTCTGGAGGTGTTTGTGTGGAAAGTTTATGTCTAATAATCGTTAACAACAATGTCGTATCAATCTAAACCATCTGCTACCCCTTGCGTAACTACCTTTGATGAGTTTGTGCGACTGGCGAATTATTCTCTAATGGATACCTTGAATGCGGATCCTGACGCCACGGTCGATGGTGATGATCACCGTGCCCGACAGGTTTTCTCTGGTCATTTCGTACCAGTAACACCTACGCCGCTTGCAGAACCAGAATATGTAACCCATAGCAGCACTTTTTTTAAAGAACTTGGGTTGAGCGACGAGCTGGCGTTTAATGAACAATTTCGCCAGGTATTTTCTGGTGATATTTCTGCTGTGCGTGAGCCTATGCGCCAGGTCGGCTGGGCAACTGGCTATGCACTGTCGATTTATGGCACCGAATATATCCAACAATGTCCATTTGGTACTGGAAATGGTTATGGCGATGGTCG
>JAYUJY010000262.1:0-2984 GCA_043764895.1 Synechococcales cyanobacterium
ATTAGGTATGAATTTATCAAACCAAGTTCTTAGAAAGTTCATCCAGCCTAAGTCCTAGTTTGGAAAATAAAATTATTCATACCTATTTTCAGCAACGCCTCCTAAAGTACTCATGCGCTCTGGCGACAACATAGAAATCTGAGCTGTCACCGTCTCCGGCAAATCCCCCAAGTGGTTCATCAATAACTCCAACAGGAAGCTCGACTTCACCGTCTTGCCATACTTCTCAGCAATCTCTTGATAAGCCCGCGTATCTCGTCATATGCCACGGATTTACCGATTCTCTGCCAACCATACCTCCAAATCCTTCATCTTCCGAAACCGCAACAATGCCTTACCCAAAGCCTGCAACTGCTCCGCTGTCAACATCGAAAGCTGACCTCGAATAACCTCTGGCACCTCATCAAATAGTTCTTCCAACTGTGAAAGCACGATAGACAGGCGAATCGTTCTCCCTTGAACCTTCTCAAGATCCTTATAAATCTGCATATCCTCAAACCTAACATCCTGCATGTTAAACATCGATTCAACTCCTTCTCGACTTAACTGTGGAAACCTACACAACATGATAGTACTTACCCACTCCACCATGTCTTCCCGCTGCCCGATCGCCGTCCCCTGCTCCAACAGCAGCCTCGCCCGATCGACTACCTCATCATCCGATACCACCGTCAACAACGCTAAACCCAACGCCAGTGGCTGATCCTGCCAATCTTCAATTTCATCTAGATAAATCCGGACCACCTGACTCCCCAAGAGCAGCGATTGATACCACTCCCACTCCGACGGCTCCAAACTCCGCGACCCGAAAATAATCACCCCACCCCAATCGTCATAGGCCACTTCCGATCGCCGCAAAAAAATAAAAAGCTCTGCAAAAAAACGTTTATAAAGATCCTCATCCTTCTGGAACTGCACCTCCCCAAAAAAGACCACTTTGGGAGAAGCATCCTCCGGTGGCAAAAACACCCCATCAATCCGAAATGCAGTTTCCTTCACCTCGATCGACTCAAATCGATAGCGATCGGCGTTCGGAAAACCTGGATTAACCAAGTCAAACAACAATTGCGGCGACTGCTTAAACAATCGATAAAAAATTGAATCCCGTTTCATCCCAACTCTACCTAACTCAAGACCCCATTCATTATGAAGCTCTCTGTCAACCTCCAAGACCTTCTCCAAGAGAACGAGGCAGCGATCATCGCCATGAGTAACTTTACTGCCCAAGGCACTACGAATCCTCCACCTTGCATTGCTTGGCCCGTTCCAAAAAACCCGCCCCGAAAAACGCTCGCTGCTCTCCCACCGACGATCGATCGCCAAAATCTCCGGTCGATCGCACCGGAAGCGGAAACATTCCCTCCGGCACATCGGTTTTTGATTTGAGTGGCTCGGGTTCCAAGTCAAGGTCAGCGGTGCGATCGGTCCATGCCTGCCAGCCGACCGCGCGCCGAAACGTGGGCCATCCCTTCGGCGCGCGGTCAAGTTGACGGTAACTCATTGAAACGCCTTGCCGAAGCGCCGCTTGAAGCTGGACCCGGAACCCAAAGCGATCGTGGCTTTCTTGACGCCAGAGACGATCGATGGTTTTTAAATCCTGACAAGGAAACCGCTTGACTGCTTCAACCGTGAGCAAATCAGTCCCGATCGTCATCTGTTGGCTTTTATCCGCCACTTGAAAGATAAGTCGATCGGTTTCCGCCGCCGCCGCTGTCCACTGCTGCTTTCGGAGCAGCGCTGAAAGATCCCGGTAATCCACACCCACCGCCGAATTTGAACCTAATCCCATCCAAAGAGGAAGTGAAACCGTACCCATAACCGCAGCGGTCAAAAAAGATGAACTGAAATGCACCATGATGTCGAATCAACAATTGTTAAGAATTGGAGTAGGGATATGAGATAAAAATTAGTAGATACACCCAGACTTCCCCTACAATCGACTTCGGTAACTTCATGTCGGTCTAACTCACCGCAACAGTCGAGCATTAAGCAAGATGGTAGATCTCTCCCGCATTCCCGCCCAGCCCAAACCCGGCCTGCTCAACGTTCTGATTGAAATCGCAGCGGGAAGCAAAAACAAATATGAGTTCGACAAAGACCTCAACGCCTTCGCCCTCGATCGAGTCCTCTCCTCCTCCGTCATGTATCCCTACGATTATGGATTCATCCCCAACACCCTAGCGGACGACGGCGACCCCCTAGATGGCATGGTGATCATGGACGAACCGACCTTCCCAGGCTGCGTCATTGCTGCACGTCCCATCGGCATGATGGAAATGATCGACGGCGGCGATCGGGATGAAAAAATCCTGTGTGTTCCTGATAAAGATCCCCGCTATGCCCACGTAAAATCCCTGAAGGACATCCCTCAGCATCGCCTAGATGAAATCGTGGAATTCTTCAAGACCTACAAGAACCTTGAGAAAAAATCCGTCGAAGTTCTCGGATGGAAAGATGTGGATTCCGTTCTGCCGCTGGTCGAAAAATGTATTAAAGCCGCTCAGTAGCTGAAAAAAGACGGGGCGGCGATGTGCATAATCGAGTGCGCAGATCACACGATCGTCCAGGTTTAGATCACCGACGAGAATCATAATGGGCGGCACATTGAATTATCTGTGTCGCTTTTTTCATTGATCTTTTCTGAGTCATCTGAAAAAATTAGAGAAAGCTAAAACAACCTGATCGTCTAGTCCCTTCCCAAAAATGGGAGAAAAAGACGATCGTTGGGTAGCATAGAGACAAGAATGGTTAGTGGTAAAACTGCGCATTCTTCAAATGGTGCAACTCTTCCTCCTGACCGCTAGAATTTCTAGCTACAAAGGAAAGAGATGCTAGCCGCGTGGTAGAGGTCAAAGCTTCCCTAAGGATGCCATACTCACCCAAACGATCTGTTCATCACCGCCCTTCCAAGAAGGAGCGGATACGAGTCCGAATAATGATTCACTCTACGGAAGAATTTGCAGTTCAGTTCTGGGGCGTACGCG
>JAYUJY010000263.1:0-52503 GCA_043764895.1 Synechococcales cyanobacterium
GGACGAGATCGGCTTCCTCTAGGTAGCCCGATCGATTTAACAACTGGGCAATCGCACGATTGGTTTCATTGCCGAGAGACTGGACCGACGCGAGCATGAGAGGATCCACTTGAAGATTGCAGCCCGCTCGATCGTTGAGCCAGCGCCTGAGGCATTCGCATCGCACTTCAGCCGTGCTTCCAGGAAGCATCGCTGCGAGAGAAATGGCCCCGCTATTGATCATGGGGTTCCGAGGACGACCGCGATCGGAGGCAAGCTGAGTGATGGAGTGAAAGGGCTGATCGGAGGGTTCGACGCCAACGCGGGAAAAAATAGGTTCGATGCCAAACTTGTGAAGCAAGTACAGCAGCATCAACGGCTTAATAATGCTCATCAACACAAACGCACGATCGAGATGCCCTAGCCCCAACGGTGGAAGGGCAGATCCGTGAATAGCAATAGCCAAAGAATCTGGCGGTAGCTCGGCTAGGCGGGGAATGTAGTCAGGAAGCCGACCAAACCGCGATTGAACTTGGGTCGGCTGAAGCCAGGGCTTGACGTGCTCTTCAGTTAGATTCAGCCACCGATCGGGTCTGATTGCAGGCATTACATAGAACATTCATAGCTCATTTATCATCCCACTAAAGCGACGTCCTACGATCGGTGAGACAGCGCGCGAAGTTCATCGCAATCCCTTGAAACATTGGATCCAGTTTCGTTGGAGGGCGGTGTCGAGCAAGAGGGCCGCAACCCCAAACATGACGAAGCTTTCGATGATGGCGATGCCAACGGTCCAGAGGTTTTCGCCGTAGACCCAGAAGAGTTCGGCTTGGGCAAGGCCGCGCACTAGGGCAAACGCGCCAACTGCACCGGATTGGAGATGATCGTCCTCGCCTGTCCCAACCAAGTGGCGATAGGTAATGCCAAACAGAAACCCTGAAAAAGTCGCAATGCCGATTTCGAGGGCGATCGTCGGACGGTGGATGAAGACCGGATTGATCACACTGCCTACGGCGGACACCACGGCTAGAGCGAGGGCACTTAATACGCCTGATTTGATAGATTCAATGCGTTCTATCCATTGCTGAGTCAACATCGGTTCGCGTTCCCCTTGCCCTGATATGATGGAGATTAAATTACTCTCACGTATTGTAAGCGAGTCATTACACCATGGATATTGTGACATTGGGCTGGGCTGGATTGTTGTCGGTGTTTACGTTTTCGATCGCGATGGTGATCTGGGGTCGTAACGGTCTCTAATGAGCAGCACGTTATTTACTGGAATCGAGTTAGTGGCCGCGACGCTCATGGGTGGCATCACCTGTGGCGTGATTTATCTAACTCTTACCGGCTGGCGCGATCGTCGTCGTCGGGAGGATGCGGCGCGTGAAACCCGTCTTAAATCAAAATCTAAATAGAAGACCCTCGTCATCAGAAAGAGACCCCGATCGGATTAATTATCGATCGGGGTCTCTTTTGTTTGGATGAATAACGGCGTACGTTACTTCGCGCTGTAGCTTAATCCAGGCGCAATATCTTCACCGTAGGCTTCTTCACCATGCTCATTGATGTCAAGACCTTCGTACTCGGCTTCTTCCCTAGCACGAAGCGGCATAAATGATCCTAAGACCTTCAGAATCACAAAGGTTCCCAACCCAGCAATCACATAGGTAATGCCGATCGCCACCAGTTCTACACCTAGTTCATTGAAGTTACCCTTTAGCACGCCATCTTTCCCCCCCGCATTCACTGAAATATCAGCAAACACAGCGGTCAAAATAGCACCAACCGTTCCACCGACTCCATGAATCGGAAACGTATCAAGCGAATCATCAAAGTGTAATTTGGCTTTTAAGCTGACCGCAAAGAAGCAGCACGTTGAGGTGATCGCACCAATCAGTAATGCGGACATCGGAGTAACAAACCCAGCAGCCGGAGTGATTCCGACTAAGCCTGCAACAATTCCGGTCGCAATGCCAATAGCCGTCGGCTTGCCGCGCAGAACCCACTCCATGATCACCCAGACCAAGCCAGCAGTCGCAGCGGACAGGGCTGTGGTTACGATCGCTGTCGTAGCCAGACTTCCTGCCCCAAGCGCACTACCGCCGTTGAAGCCGAACCAGCCAAACAAGAGAATCCCTGTGCCCAAAAGGACGAAAGGCACATTGTGGGGTGCCGCAGGTTGGTTTGGATAGGTTTTGCGAGGTCCAAGAACCCAAGCCGCCACCAAGGCTGAAACGCCAGAACTGATGTGGACAACCGTTCCGCCAGCAAAATCTAGCGCGCCCAATCCGCCCGCCAAGCCCAAGAAACCGCCCTTCGCCCACACCATGTGCGCAAAAACGGGATAGAGAATGCTGGACCACAGAAGAATGAACCAGAAGTAAGCTTTAAAACTCATCCGTTCGACGATCGCCCCTGAAATCAGCGCTGGAGTGATGATTGCGAAGGTCATCTGATACAGCATGAAGAGCTGATGCGGAATCGTTGGAGCGTAGGACGTGAGAGTGGCATACTTCGGATCGGCGGCTTTCAACGCATCTTCATAAGGCATCGCAGGCAAATAATCCCCAACGGTTGCCGAAACCTTGCCAAGGAACATCCAATCGAGTCCACCGATAAATGGAGTTCCCGGCGCAAAGGACAGGCTATAGCCAAACAAGGCCCACGTCACACCCACAATACCGATCATGATGAACGTCATCATTAACGTATTGAGAACGTGTTTGGCCCGGACAAATCCGCCATAGAAAAAGGCAAGCCCTGGTGTCATCAGCAGCACAAGCGCCGTTGAAATCATCATCCAAGCGCTATCTGCACTACTTTGAGCCGCTTTAGCCGCATCCATGGCTTCCACAACGGTTGGATCTGCGGCCCAGGCTGGGGCCATCAGAGGGACAAGGAGAAGCGCGATCGCAACGAGTCCTGTTTTGAGACAAATATTTAGCACGTTTTCACTACCTTACAGAACCACACACAAATAAATGAGAAGAATCAATGAGCAACCTCACGTCAAGCGCGTTTTGACTGAAATTCAGCGTCGCTCTAATATTGGAATATCCGTGGTCTACTCATTGAATTTCATCAATATTAGAATAATAATTCTGTATCTAATTATACAGTTAGGAAATGTTACGTAATTTACAGAGCCTAATCGAACGCAAAAGCCCATGAAGTAGCGGGTTTCAGAGTTTCTAATGTCCCTTTGAAAAGACAATGCGTTTAATAAATACCTGTGCAAGATTTTAATCTGGGTATAAATACGGATTAATTTTTGCAAAACTGTCCCGATCGCATTCAATCCGATCGCATTCAATCCAGTAGCCCTATGGACTTGCCATGTCGAAGAGAACAGTAGTCATATAGCGATCGGCCCAGGCCGTTCCGAAGGCTTTTTCTAGGACTCGGCGGGTTTTGTCGTTTTCTTGCTGGCGATTGCAGTAGTAGGTTTGGGCGGCAAGGATTTCGCTGGTGCGCTCTGGGGTGGCCTGGGTAAGAGCCGCTTGGGTGCAGTGAATTTCAAGATAGTCGGCGACTCTATCGATGAACTGCTCTTCTTCACTAAGGCCCTCTGGATGAATAAACAGACAAAACGGTGAAAAGATATCGCCCCACATCGGAAACCGCCGCACCTGCTCAAACTCCAGCGCTGGCAATTGCTCTAGCGCCGTCACGTAGCCCGCAGGTAAAATCCGATCGCCGCTAATAGGCGACAAATCCGTAATAGCCATACTGACGCCTTTGCGCCCTGCGACCAAATCAGTCCCAAACATCGGTAGTGCGTACTCCGGACGGGGAAACATAACACAATGGAGAATATCTAAGCCGTCCCCTATTTTCGCCAACTCTAGGTGGAGCTTCCGAAATTGGGGCGTCTGATAGCACTTATTCTCAATGATGAGCTTTTCACCCTCCATTTTTCCCTCAACATAGCCTAAATCCTCTGGGAGAATGTAGGGTGATAGGTCGAGGGTTCGTTGCCAAATGGCATCAATACGATCGGCGAGCTGCCCAATCGTTACATGCTGTTCGGAGCGGATAGAAGTAGTTGAAGTCATGGCAAAGCGCATCGGAGTCCGTTTATAGGATACTGCTTGCTGAGGATAGATGTTGAAGTGATCAAGACTGTAACGAAATCGCGGCCCATCCCGCTCAAAACCACCCTGCTTAAGAACAGCGTTGCTTAAGAGCATCATTAACACCCCTGGAGAATTTAAAAACATGGCTGGGCAACTTTTAGGCGATCGATACGAAGTTGAAGAAGAGCTGGGAAAACAGGCGGGACGTCGGACGGTATTGGCCCGTGATCTGACGACGAATATTCAAGTGGTCGTTAAGTTATTGTTTCTAGATGATGAATTGGATCCAGAAGATCTCAAGTTATTTGGGCGCGAGGTCAAGACGCTTCAGTCCATTGATCATCCGTGTATTCCTAAATTTCTAGAATATTTTGAAGAGATTCTGCCGACGAGCCGTGCGATCGCCTTGGTTCAGACCTACGTTCCCGGAAAATCATTTCAGCAAATCATCGATCGAGGTCGGACCTTCACAGAGTCTGAAGTCAAGCAAATGGGTGTCATTTTGCTCAAAATCCTAAGTCACCTTCACAGCCAAAATCCGCCGATACTGCACCGGGACTTGAAACCTAGCAGCATTGTGTTGGGAAGCGACAGGCGGCCTCACTTGGTCGATTTTGGCTCGGTCAAAACGCTGAAAAGCATGGAGAGCGTGAACTTCACCATGGTCGGCACCTATGGCTACATGCCGCCGGAGCAGTTCAGTGGCCGGACGGTGCTAGCGTCGGATCTCTACAGCCTGGGAATGACGCTAATCGCGATGCTGACGGGTAAGTGCCCAACTGATTTGCCACGCCAAAATGGTCATTACGATCTATCGTCGTCCGGCGATCTAAGTCCGAGCTTTGTGGCGTGGCTGCACAGCATTACAGAGACCAACCTTACTCGGCGAGTAAAGTCGGTAGAAGAGGCGTTGCGAATGCTAAAGGCGACCGATCGCTAAGGTCGATCGGGTCAAAACTCGGAAGGAGCTTAGACTACAATCTGAAAAAGGGTCCGACCAGCCAGGTGACGGCACCCATCATGACCATAGAACCGCCCCGCAGTGCCATGCCTGTAACGGGGAGCACAAACAGCGCCATCATGAAAAAAAGCGCCATTGGGCTATTGCGAAATCGCTCTAACTTCAAAGATGGAAACAGTTTTTCACAAACACTAAACCCGTCTAAAGGTGGAATCGGTAATAAGTTAAATAAAAACAGCATCATATTGATTTGGGCGGCCATAACCAGAAATTCTTGACTCACCATCGGGACCGAATTTCGCCCCGTTGCAAGAATGGCGATAATGCACAGGCTCCCCAGAACCAGGTTAGACAGCGGACCTGCGGCGGAAACTAGAATGTCGCTCCATCTCGGATGGCGGAATTTGTGGGGGCTGACGGGCATCGATCCCCAGGCTATTCCAGCAACACACAGAAAAATCAGCGACTCATAGCCCATATGGACCACCGGATTGATCGTCATATGGCCCTCCCGGCGTGGAGTGTCGTCACCCTGGGAGAGGGCCGCTACGCCATGGGCTAGTTCATGAATCACGATAGAGATAATTAGGATCGCAACCAGTCTGAAAAAATAAACGGGATTTCTGAACAAGGTCTCGAAAAACATAAATATTCCTTCTGTCGCGATTCATCCATTATGATCGACGTTTCCCAGATGGTTTTGACTTCTCTGTTGACTTAATCTCCTGTTGACATAATTTATGGACGGCTTTCTCAATCTTCACAAACCCTTCGGCTGGACATCCCACGACTGTGTTGCCCGCGTCCGTCGTCTCTTCAACACCAAGAAAGTTGGCCATGCAGGAACTTTGGATCCAGCGGCGACGGGAGTGTTGCCGATCGCCATTGGACGGGCAACTCGGTTATTGCAATTTTTGCCGACCGGGAAGCGATACCAGGCGATCGTGCGATTTGGGGTGACGACGGCGACCGACGATCTCGAAGGCGATGTCCTGACCCAGAAGGCGTGCCCGGAGCTAAAGCTAGACCAAATCCAAGCGGTTTTGCCGCAGTTTCAGGGCACCATCCAACAGATTCCGCCAGCCTTTAGTGCGATTCAAGTGGACGGGAAGCGGCTTTACGATTTGGCCCGCGCAGGACAGGCGGTCGATGTGCCGATGCGTACCGTTGAGGTGTCAAAGATTGAGGTGTTGGACTGGCGATCGGGCGAGTTTCCAGAATTGGATCTAGACATTACCTGCGGCGGTGGGACGTATATTCGGGCGATCGCGCGGGATCTAGGAGCGGTCTTGGGCACGGGCGCGACGCTGGCGGGACTGCTTCGCACCTATAGTAGCGGGTTTGATATCAGCGAAAGCTGGACCGTTGAGGATCTTGAAGCGGCCTTAGAGGGCGATCGGTTTTCGCTGTATGGCGTTGAGCACCCGCTCTTAAGATTGCCGTCGTTGAACCTGAATGCTGAACAAACCTGGCGATGGTGTAATGGTCAAAGAATTGCGCCGCCGATTGCGGATTGGGTGCTTCACCAGCATTACCGCGTGCAGTACCTCAATGCCACGACTCAGACGCTGGCGTTTCTCGGAATGGGTGAGGTGCAGGTGCGGGATGATGTTCCATTTTTGAAAGCCAAGATGGGGTATTCAGAGTGTCCGTGCGATCGACCGACTGATCGACCCGCTGATCAACCGACTGATCAGCCTACCAATCTACCCATTGATCAACCGATCGGTCCTTAATCTTTTAGGGTACTATTAGGTGACAAACTAAGCGAAGTCATTACGAGTTTGAGTTTACCTATGACGCAATCTGTTGCCTCTTCGATCGTTGAAAACGTGGTCATCATCGGCTCGGGTCCGGCTGGTTATACGGCTGCGATTTATGCGGCTCGGGCGAATTTGAAGCCGTTGATGTTTGAGGGGCAGCAGTCAGGTGGGGTACCGGGCGGGCAGCTCATGACGACGGCTGAGGTGGAGAATTTTCCGGGGTTTCCCGAGGGGATCACCGGGCCTGAGTTGATGAAGCGAATCCGGGCGCAGGCGGAGCGATGGGGTACGGAGTTGCATACTGAAGATGTGGTAACGGTGGATTTGTCGGTGCGTCCGTTTGTGATTACGTCCACCGATCGGACCGTTCGATCGCACAGCATTATCATTGCGACCGGGGCCACGGCAAAGCGGCTTGGGTTGCCGAGTGAGCCGACCTATTGGAATGCGGGAATGTCAGCCTGTGCCATTTGTGATGGCGCGTCTCCGTTGTTTAAAAATGCGCCCTTAGTGATTATTGGCGGTGGGGATACGGCGGCAGAAGAAGCGGTGTATCTGACGAAGTATGCGACCCAGGTTCATATGTTGGTGCGGACGGACAAACTGCGGGCAAGTAAGGCGATGCAGGACCGGGTTTTAAACAATCCGAAGGTCACGATTCATTGGAATACGGAAGCGGTAGATGTGTTTGGCGATGGCGGATATATGACGGGCGTGAAAGTACGCGATCGGGTGACTCAAGCTGACACCGATATTGCCGCAAAGGGCTTGTTCTATGCGATCGGACATGACCCAAATACACATCTTTTTGAAGGACAAATGACGTTAGATGCGACGGGCTATATTGTGACCCATCCGGGATCGGTCGCCACGTCAGTTGAAGGGGTCTATGCGGCGGGAGACGTACAGGATCATGAGTATCGGCAGGCGATCACGGCGGCGGGAACAGGCTGTGCAGCGGCGCTTTTGGCCGAACGCTATTTGTCGATGAAGGGGTTGGAAGTTGAGTTTCATCAAACTCAGGAGACGGCAGTTGTAAAGACAGAAGAGACACCTGCGAAAACATCTGCAACTCCAGCAGTGACTACTTCAGCGAACTTTGATGCGACGGCAACTCGGTATGTGGGTGGGTTTGCATTGCGGAAGCTGTATCACGAGACCGATCGATTAATCATGGTGAAATATGCGTCACCGAGCTGTGGTCCTTGCCATAGTTTGAGTCCGATTTTGAGTAAGGTTGTGGCTGAGTTTGAAGGGAAGATTCACTACATTGAAATCGACATTACAGAGGATCCTGAAATCGCTGAATCTGCCGGAGTTATTGGAACTCCAACGATTCAGTTTTTTAAGAACAAAGACAAAGTGGGTGAAATGATCGGAGTGAAACAAAAAAGCCAATACCGTGAAATGATCGAATCCCATCTTTAGTTGGGTTTGGGGCACATTGAGCCATGCCCCTACAGATCCTGGCAGAGAATGTAGGGGTTTGGCTTGCCAAACCCTAAACCCAACGAAGAAGAGATCAATGCGATCGGGGTCAATGCCATAGAACCCTACGCCATCGTTATCCCAAAATCCAAGGTGCGATCGTTAATTCCTGAATTGACGATCGCTTTCCTGTGTCTCCTTTTACCATGCATCTTTAAGACTATGCCTCTAGATATTATGAAGAAGATGAATCAATATCTTCATAATTTTCGGTCAAGAGATGTTTCGATAGGCAGATTAGTTCGCGCTTTGGACTACCGAATCACGTTAATTCATCCCAGTGCAGGTATCAATCTTAGCGGCGGGGCTGAAATTTTGGGAAATCGGACCGATCGTCATTAGAATTGTTACTAGAAATCGTCACTAATAACGATGCTTCTGCTTCTTAATCTCGTGGGATGACATGTCAGCTTTTAATCCATTTCGTAAGATCAAAACTCTAATTTCCAGCCGCTACGCCAAAAATCTAGGCTGGTTAGGCGGGGCAGAAATCATTAATCGCGTTTTTCGGCTTGCGACGACGATTACGCTCATCCGATTGTTTAGTAAGTCGGACTATGGGATGCTTTCTGCGGTCTATACAACCTTTGAGTTTGCCTTAGTCTTCTCCTTGGGGGAAGGCATTGGTAGCAAGATTCTTCAAGCGAGCGATGAGGAGGTGGATGAGGTTGCTAATAGCGTTTATTGGATGAACTGGATTTTAATGGGCGGTATTTTTGTACTGCAATGTTTGATGGCCTATCCGATCGCCTTGTTCTACAAAACTCCAGAGTTAGTCGGGCCTTTGTGTCTATTGGGATTGTGTTATCTCCAAATGCCGACCTACACGGTTCAAGATTCACTCCTTGCGCGTGAAAACCGTCTAGAGGTCCGAGCTTGGTCGGTTTCGGCGCAGGCGATGCTCTCTAATATTTTGGTGGTGATTTTTGTTCGGCTGGGGTATGGCGTCTGGGGAATCGTGTGGTCGATGGTGTTGACGTACCCAGTTTGGACGTACATCATGCGTCGCAATCATCCGTGGCGGCCTAAGGGATTTAGCTTAAAAAATTGGCGTGAGATTTCACAGTTTGGGTCTCGGGTTTTGGGGGTGGAGTTATTGAATCGGATTCGGATGAATGTGGATTATTTGATTATTGCGGGGTTCATGGGAACGGAAGCGTTGGGTCTTTATTTCTTTGCGTTTAATGCAGGTTTAGGGATTAGTCAAAGTGTCTTATGGTCGATCGGTGGCGCGTGGTATCCGGAGTTTTGCTCTGTGCGATCGGACGCTGCATTACTCCGCCAAAAGCTGTTCAAAACCTTCAAGACGATCGGCATTATCATCGTGCCATTGGTGATGCTTCAAGTGGGTCTTGCGCAATTCTATATTCCAATTCTAGCGAAAGGAAACCAATGGAATGGGGCCATTCCTATTGTAATGATTATTTGTTTATCAGCTATTCCGTTAGCCATTGCCCGATCGACGTCACAGATGCTGCGTGCTGTGGATAAAATCCGTCTTGATTTGATTTGGAATGTGATTTTTGTCGGAATTTTCTCAGTTGCAATTTTAGCCACGGTCTTGATTGGGAAGCAATACGCGGGTGGAAATGTGCAGGTGCAATTGATTCAGGTTGCTGTGACGGTTTTGGTGACGCAAGCCATTTTATTGCCAGGATTTACCTGGTTTGTCGATCGCGAGTTGTTTGGGGTTAAGTCGATCGACAGGTTCAGTCCCAAAAATTAGGACACACCCTAAATCCGAAGCCCCCAGAATTGGGGGTTGGGGGCCTACGGATATTTTCATTGGTATATGAACTTAACGTGCTGCTTTTAACCAATCCGCCAACGGACGGGTTAACCAACTTATTCCAACCTTTACCTGATGATCAAATGTTGGCATCCGCATCAGATAAATCATCCTCCGGGCCAAATGAGCCGTCACCCCATTCAACTGCACCCCCAATCCCGCTAGCGTTGCATCGTCTGAACCTAGGGTCATCATTTCGCCGAGGTGCTGATACTGGAAGGCTAACAGAGGTTTGTCATTGAGAGATGCCCAAACGTTCCAACCCACATAGTCGGCTTGTTGAAATGCAGCTTGCGCAGTGGTCGGAATTGGTTGGCCGTTCACATCCCGGCAATCAGCCAAGTCCCCCAAGGCATAGAGATCCTCGTCGCCTTCGACTTGAAGGTACGCGTTCACCCGAATCTGACCTCGATCGTTTTTCGCCACCGCCAAATCCTGAACCACTGGCACCACCTGCGTCCCCACGGTCCACAGAACAATATCTACCGGAATTTCATCTGATTTTTGGTGATAGTTTAGCGTAATCGTATCCGCCGTTAACGACTCTACGCTAGTTTCGAGGTCGAGCCACACCAATCGATCGCTCAACGCTTTTGCCGCTGCTTTCCGGTTAAATTCTGGAGAAAGTCTAAGAATTTTATCGCCCAACTCAACCAAGCGCACCCGACCGCGATCGCCCAGTCGTTCAGCTAAGTTGCAGGCGAGTTCCACGCCGCTATAGCCCGCCCCAATCACCGCAACCCGAATCCGATCGCGCACCGATTCTGCCTGATTTTCTAAGACCCGCAAGCGATCGCTCAACCGTTGGGCATCTTCTAGCGATCGGAAAGTCAAGGCATGTTCAGCCGATCCAGGCACCCGACCCAGGGGCGTCTCTCCCCCCATGGCGATCACAAGGCGATCGTAATGAATGAGTTCGTGGTTAGATTCTGCGCCCAGTCGAACCGTTCGATCGCTTTTATCAATGGCATCCACCGTCGCTTGTCGAAACTGAATCCCGGTGTCGGCGAGAAGTTCAGCATAAGCAGGCGCAATTTCCCAACTCTGCATTTCTCCCGTGACCAGTTCATACAGCAACGGTAAAAAGACAAATCGATCGCGCTGATCCACCAAGACAATCTCTGGCTGAACCGTCCACGGCAACTGACTCAGCCGCAACGCAGTGTATAGGCCACCAAAGCCACCGCCTAAAATACAAATCCGAGTCATGCCGTGTGCGCCAAACTGTTAAAAGAACTACTACTCATTGTAAGTCGTCTTTCCAATCGCTGCTGTCCTATTCGTCCTCAATCCCCGACCAACGCCACCCTTGGTTTAAGGGAAAATACAACACGGGTGCCCACAGACTACTCAAAATCGCCGAACTCAACGCGATCAGTTGATGATGCTTCCAAATATCAATCAGCGTCCGAGTGCCTAAGAAACTAAACTGAAGCGCCATTACCGTTTCAGCCACCACTGCCATCCCAAATGTCACTAATGCCACCGAAATAAAATCTTCCTGCAAAAACCGTTGCTTCTGAAGTCTTGAGGTCAAAAAACCTGCCAACACTAAGCTCAATACATGGGTCGGATGGTTTTCCGTCATAGAATCTTGCAGCAACCCCAACACCAATCCGGCAGTCATCCCCGACCAGAGCGATCGCTTCAGACTCCACGCCACCACCCAAATCAGCAGCCAGTTTGGGCCAATTCCGGCAAGCTCCATCCCCGGAAAACGCGTCGGCAGGAGCAACAGACACGCGAGTACTGAAAATACAGTTATCCCACACCCGATCGCCCCTCTCAATACCGGGTTGCGATCGACCGACTGAATAAACTGCGTCAACGCTGCAAAAGGCATCATGGCTGACCTGGCGTTCCCGATTCAGGCGTTCCCGATTCAGGCGTTGCTGGCAGATTTACATCAGGCTTGATATCTTCGGTCATCGGCTGAATATTGGGTAACACAGACGCCCACTCTAAGGACGCGATCGGAGCAGTGAGCTGAATCACGGCCTCGGGTGCTGGACTTTTGGTCATGTCCACCGACTCCACTCGCCCCACCGGAAGCCCTGCGGGAAATTTTTTACTAAAGGACGACGTGACGACGGTATCGCCTTTTCGCACATCTACATTTTTATCAAAAAATGCCATAATCACTTGACTTCCAGCATTTTCGCCGCTTTGGCCCTTAATAAATCCTGTCGCCCGAGTTCGGCTAATCGTAACGCCAACTTGATTGAAGGCATCGCTAAGGAGCACCACTAAGCTGCCATGTTCCGAGACCTTACTGACCCGGCCAATCACACCGCCCGGACCCATCACGACACTATTGACCTCAACGCCATCCGCCTTGCCGCGTCCGAGCATCAAGTGAGACCACCAATGATCCGCACTTCGACCGATCACGGGCGCTGGAATTACTTTCGTGGTTTGAGTTTGATTAAATCCCATCAGCTCTTCGAGACGTTGATTTCGACTTTGCAATTCGATTAATCGCTGCTGAAGTTCAACGGTTTGTGCATTCTCAATCTGCTGTTGCTTCAGAGGATTTCCCTGAAACGGACGACTCATCAGTTGATAGGTCTCCAGCAGAAGAACCCCTTGAGTTTGATGGACATAGAGGGCAACCCCTAGTGTCGCTCCAATGACTAGGGCGCGCGTGCCATTTCGCTCCCACCAGCGGCGTACTGTAAACATACCGAATATCGTCTAAATAATTTGGGTCTAATAATCTGAGTCTCATGGCCTAAGTCTAACGACTTGAGTCAGTGACTCGATGAATCATCTTCCACCGATCCACCGCCGTAATCAGGACAGTAAAATTCATCTCATCATCTAGAAGGCTCAAGACGTCTCAATCCATGCCCTAACGAGGAGGACGACTGCTGAAAACACGCTCTAACTCCTTGAAGTTCTCAAGGACGCGTCCGGTGCCTAAAACGACACAACTCAACGGATCGGCTGCAACGTGAACGACGATACCTGTCTCATGACTAATCAAGGTATCGAGACCGCGCAACAAAGCCCCGCCGCCTGCCAACATGATGCCCCGATCGATAATATCCGACGCCAACTCAGGAGGCGTGCGCTCTAGCGTGCGTTTGACCGCATCGACGATGACCGCCAACGGTTCGGCCATGCTTTCGCGGATTTCGGGAGACTTGATGGTGACGGTTTGGGGGAGACCCGACAGAAGATGCAAGCCTCGGACTTCCATAGTGTCTTCGTCCATTTCCCGGTTGGGGTAGGCCGACCCGATCGCAATCTTGATTTCTTCAGAGGTCCGTTCGCCAATCACCAAGTTATGAATTTTCTTCATGTACTGCACGATCGCCTCGCTCAGTTCATCCCCTGCCACCCGAACCGATTCACTCAAAACCGTTCCTTGCAAGCTCAAGACAGCCACTTCTGTGGTTCCACCGCCAATGTCGATAATCATGTTGCCCGTGGGTTCTTGGACCGGAAGCCCTGCCCCGATCGCCGCTGCCACAGGTTCATCAATCAAATACACTTCCCGCGCACCTGCCTGAGTCGCCGCATCCATGACCGCACGACGCTCGACGCCCGTCACTCCGCTAGGAATTCCAATAATGACGCGCGGAGACACCAACTGCTTTCCTTGGTTCACCCGATTAATAAAATGCTTGAGCATTAATTCGGCGGTATCAAAATCCGCAATCACGCCGTCTCGAAGCGGGCGCAGCGCAACGATATTTCCGGGAGTCCGGCCCAACATCCGCTTCGCATCCTCCCCGACAGCCAGAGCTTTCCCCTCCGTCTGGTCCATGGCAACGACCGATGGCTCCTGAAGAACAATTCCTTTACCCGAAACATAGACCAACGTATTTGCGGTCCCTAAATCAATGCCCATATCATGGGAAAAATTGAAGCGATTAAAAAAGCCCACTGCACTAGCCTCTGTAACTTAAAACCGAGAAAACAAGAAATCTAGACTGACGAGATAGAATTCACAATCATGAACCTATATCGTAACCAATCAATGCCGGATTTTATTACGTTTTGATCCATGCGTCTAGCAATCTCAAATACTGCACAGGATTTCCACAAAATTTGAATATATTCTCTGAAAACTAATTTATGGGTCAAAGCAATCCCGCTTAATTTCACAATTCCCCCCAGAAGTTTGCACTGAGGCGCTATCCTAGGGCATCCATTGTTTGTTCTGTCCATGTAGGTAGGTTGTCGCTCATGAGTTTAAATGTTGTCACCTTAGTCGGTCGAGTTGGCGGGGATCCAGATGTGCGTCGCTTCGACTCGGGGAGTATCAAGTGCAGTCTGACCTTGGCGGTGAACCGTCGCAGTAAGAATAACGAGCAACCCGACTGGTTCAAGATTGAGATTTGGGGTAAGCCCGCAGAGGTGGCGGAGAAGTGGGTCAATAAGGGTTCGCTGATTGGGGTGAAGGGTGCGCTGAAGTTTGAGACGTGGGTCGATCGCAACACAGGTGTGAATCGATCGGCTCCGGTGATCGTGGTCGATCAGCTCAACCTTTTGGGTTCTAAGCGCGATAACGAAGTCCCCGCAAGTAATTCCGGTTATTCGGACGATTTCTAATCGATCAGGCTTAACTAGAACACGTCTAACTTTAATTGATCTCCAGTAATAGCAATAGGCCCTAAAGAGGCCGTGAGGATAGGACATGGGCGACCAAGCAAAAATCAAAGTAGCCATCGTTGGAGCGTCGGGCTATGGGGGCATCCAGTTGGTTCGTCTGTTGCAGGATCACCCCAACCTAGAAATCACCTATGTGGCTGGGGATAGCACAGTGGGTCAGGACTTTGGGTCGCTCTATCCCTACATTGCCCATGCCGTGACCCATACGGTGGAGTCGGTTGATGTGGACCAAATTGCCTCGCGTGCCCAGATTGTCTTCCTGTCGCTGCCCAATGGGATTGCCTGTGACTTGGCCCCGCAGCTCTTAGCCAAAGGTTGCAAGGTCTTGGATCTCTCTGCCGATTATCGGTTCACGGATCTAGACACCTACAAGACCTGGTACAACACCGATCGCACCGACGACGAGACGAACCAGCAAGCGGTCTACGGTCTTCCCGAACTGTTCCGCGATCGCATTTCCCAGGCATCCCTCGTTGGCTGTCCGGGCTGTTATCCCACGGCGAGTCTGTTGGCCCTTGCCCCACTTTATAAGCAGGGACTCATTGTGCCTGAGACAGCCATTATTGATGCAAAGTCCGGAACCTCGGGCGGCGGTCGTCATGGAAAGGTGGGGATGTTGTTATCGGAAGCGGACAATGCTATTGCACCTTACGGGGTCACGCGGCACCGTCACACGCCGGAGATAGAACAAATTTGTAGTGGACTCGCGGGCCGAGAGGTGTTGGTGCAATTTACGCCGCATTTAGTGCCGATGGTGCGGGGGATTTTGTCTACGGTCTATGCGACGCTTCGGGATCCCGGACTCGTGCGGGAAGATTTGATCACCATCTATGAGGCGTTCTACCGCAAGTCTCCCTGGCTCAAAATTCTTCCCGCAGGAACGTACCCACAAACCAAATGGGCGCTCGGGACAAACCTCTGCTATCTCAGTATTGAGGTGGATCCAAGGACCGATCGCGTCATTGTGATGTCAGTGATTGACAATTTGATCAAAGGTCAAGCGGGTCAAGCGATTCAATGTTTAAACCTGATGATGGGCTGGGACGAGACACTAGGATTGCCAAAGCTTGCGTTCTATCCGTAAAATTATTGATTGAGAGAAGTTGTATGAACCCGACGATCGCATCCCTAATCACGACAGCAAAACCCCTCCAAGTTATTCTGGAAAAGTTGTCTGATGGCCAGTTTTCTGCATGGATGGTGGCATTACCGGATTGTCGAGTGGTGGCTGATTCTCGGGAAGGGGCGATCGAGGCGTTGGAGGTGCGATCGAAAGAGCGGATGAAGTCGATCGAAGTTATTGAGATATTTCTCTAAGGGTGCCACGATCGTGACCCGAAATCGGCGAAATTTTGAATGGGTGCCGGGATTAACGATCGAGGATTGGTCTATTTAGGAACGACGATCGCAGTTCTTCATCACCGCTGTGCATAGAATGGCTCAGAAGTTTTAAAATAGATAGCAGAATTGAGAAATCATCATGTCTTTTGAAAGCTTTAAATCGATCGCGGAAGTGTTGCGGGAATATACTATTAGCAGTTCCAATGCGCGATTTGTTCAGACGCTTCCCTTTGCGATTCCTGAAAGCTTCAAGACCAATTTGGCATTTTGTCAAACGGAAATTATCTTTGATGAATCCGAATCGGCAATTTGTGAAATGATTTTGTTCCCGACTTTGATGACGGTCTATCAGCAGCACTATGAAAATCTGGTGCTCTGGAGTCATAAAACATTAACCTATGACGATCGGCTCACCGGGATTCCTGACTACATGATTGCCAAACGATCGCCTCTCGGAAAAGTTGCTTCAGACAGACCGTATTTTGTTGCAGTTGAAGCAAAGAAAGATGATTTTGTGAAAGGATGGGGACAATGTTTAGCCCAAATGATTGCGATGCAGAAGTTAAACGAGACTCCCGAAAGCCCGGTGTACGGAATTGTCACCAACGGACAGCTCTGGCAGTTTGGGCGACTGATTCATCAAAACTTTCATCGCGAAATCCAAGGCTACACCATTTACGATATCGACACTTTGATGTCAGCCTTAAACTTTCTATTCCAAAGTCTTGAACCGATCGAATAGGCAACGCTTAAAAGCCCGTAACATCAAGTTCTAATGTGTAAGCAATCGCCTTTTCTAAGAGTTTCAAATACGGTTCTGATAACTCACCCACTTTCCGCCCAAACCGCTCCTGATCCAACACCACTATTTGATAGCAAAGCGCCACTGAATCTTGTGTCAATCCCCCTTCACCCGATGCGATTTCTACCGTTCCTGGAACTTGCGCACGACGAAGATTACTCGTAAGCGGAACTACGATCGCTGTTCTGGTAAAGCGCTCTAATGAATTGCGCTGAATCAGAATTACAGGACGGATCCCGGCTTGCTCTGATCCGCGACTCGGATTGAGATTCGCGAGATAAATTTCACCGCGTTTCATGTTTCAGTGGCCTGAGCGAAGTGAGCAAAGTTTGTCACCGAGAACTCACCCATCGCAGCATCTTCCTGCGAAAACTCAGTCTTAATTTTCATCGCAACATCATCTGAAATTAGCTCCCATTGACGCACTTTCGCCTCATAATCCATCAAACTTTGTGGCTGAGATGATGCTTGAATCTCAGCGGGCAACGTTTTGAGAAAGCCTAATATCTTTTCTAAATCAGGGTCAGGAGTCCGATCGATCGCTTCCAATAGCTCTTGTCTGATAGGTGACATAATAAATTTTCTCCGAAAGCTGAGCATTTTTTACTATGATAACAAACACTGAACAAACGCCTCAAACCTCCAATGTCCCTCGTGTCACACCTAATTGATTTTGAAGCGGACTATCAGCTTTGAGCGATCGCCACAAATCAGCTCCCGTAATCTCGCCCGCTAGCAATTGCTGATACCGCCGAATCGTCTGTCGCACCTGCGATGGGGTTTCATTGGCAAACTCAATGCGGAAGTGTCGTGCCCCGAGATCCATTAGCTTTTGCGCTTGTTCGGCACCCGTCTGCGCCACGCCATTGAACACCGTATTTCGGCATCCCGCATCCGCTTTCAAAAGATGTTCGGTTCCCGTCCGATCGCGCAATTTCACCTCATGGGTATCGCAAGGACGACCGCAATTTGTAAAGTCCGTTCCGGTGGACAAAAACGCACAGAAGACGCAATGTTCCATATGAAACATGGGCATATGTTGATGGAGCGTAATCTCTAGCCAGTTGGGCGGAGTTGAGTTGAGTAATCCGGTGAGTTGACGAATGTTGAGATCGTAGGAAGCGGTTAACCGATCGAGCGGATAGTGCGTTTTGAAATACTCAGCAGTCAGCGCATTGGCAACATTGAGCGAGAAGTCACCGACGAGGTTGACATCTTTCGATCGGAAGAACTTCAGTTGGTCATAGTTCCGAACCAAATAACCATCGCTGTCTGATTTCAAAACTTGCTCCAAGATCCAATTTTCACCCATCTTCGTAATGCGGGGCGCGGCCACAAAGATTTGCGGACGATGGACGGCGGCTCGGACTTTGGCAACAGCAATGCCATACCGCAACGGATCTTCAAACTCAGCATAAATGGTCGATACCCCAGACTCGATCGCCACCTCCAACTGCCCCAAATCTCGCACCAATACAATCAGTTCCGCCGCACTTTTCGTTGAAGATTTAACGACTTTATCCTTGAGAAGAGGCGCAATGGGCGAGGTTTCAGATAAGGTCCACCATTTCGGCTGCGATCGGGCCACCATCAGTTTCTCAATCGCCTCTCTCCGCATCCGGTTCATCTCGCTGACGGGAAGCATAATCAGGCCCGTCGTGTGATTCACCAATTCCCCCAATTCAAAGGGCGTCCCACCGAGTCGTCCAAACTGATCCCGTAATTTGTCCGTGTCGATCGGTTTATGATTCGCTTCAATGCAGGGCATCGTCGATTCGACTTGCACAATATGGCCGAGCCGATCGCGCAGAATTGCGACCAACGCTTCGCCGACGCCCCCATGGATTTCAATATCAACGGGACGCTGGAACGCATTTTCATGGTCGTAAGTTTGGCGCACCCGTTTGTCGAGTTCGGGATCGCTGGTTTTCCAGATTCGATCGCCGATGTTGATGCTTGGGATATTCAACACGTCTTGACCGAAGGTGAGATACGTCTCTCCTCTTCGGGTTTCCACGGTGTAAATGCGTCCGCCTTCCTCTCGCTCATCCGGTTTACCTGCGTCAAAAACCACGCCATCGCCGGGTTTTGTCGACGCGATTGCCTTTAAAATAATCTGCGGATTGTTAAATCGATCGGGTTCGATTCCGAGCACTTGGCCGAGATACACACCCCGTTTTTTACCAAATCTGGCATGGGCTAATTCTTGGTTATTGATCCCGTTAAACCAACCTGGATACAACCCCCGTGAGAACGCCATTTCGAGATCGTAACGATCGGTTGAACTCACGTCATTGATGTTAGATCCAACATCGGTTTTAATATCGAAATCACCATTGGGTTCATTAATGGAATTCACAACGGTCTCGATCGCCCGATCGAGCGCTTGGCGATACACTTTAGTCACATTGGCAACATACTCAGGCGCTTTCAGACGGCCTTCGATTTTGAGGCAGGTGACGCCCGATCGGACTAGCTCAGGTAACACCGTCAACCCCGATAAATCCTGCGGACTCAGCAAATACCGACGATCGCCCAAGTCCACCTCTTCCCCATCACAGATTAAGTCATAGGGCATCCGGCAGGCTTGCGCACATTCGCCGCGATTGGCCGATCGTCCCCCCAAGGATTCGCTGGTCAGACACTGGCCTGAATAGGCAACGCACAAGGCTCCATGGACGAAGACTTCTAACGGCATTCCGCAGGTGGCTTCAGTCGCCGATCGAATGGTGTTTATTTCTTTAATAGAACATTCTCGCGCAAGCACTACAAGCTGACACCCCAAATCCGCCGCAAATTCAACCCCCGCCGCACTCGTAATCGTCATCTGCGTCGAAGCATGAATCGGGAAATCCGGTGACATTTGACGAATAAGCGTGCATAATCCGATATCCTGCACGATCGCCGCATCGACTCCCGCCGTAATCACACTTTTTAGATATTGCCGTGCATCTTCGAGTTCGCTGGGAAAGATTAACGTGTTCAATGTCACGTACCCTTTGACGCCACGTTTGTGCAGAAATTCCATCAATAGAGGGAGATCCGCTTCCGTGAAATTTTCCGATCGCATCCGTGCATTGAATCGGTCGAGACCAAAATAAATCGCATCTGCCCCGTTCTCCACCGCTGCCCTCGCACAATCCCAATTGCCTGCGGGCGCGAGCAGCTCTGGACCGGGCCGACATAAGCGACCTGCCGACGCCTTCAAGACACTGGAGGGAGAGAAATTAGGGGTTTGGGGTTGCAATAAGGCCATAGATTGAGTATCGTATTCTCATTAAGGGGCAGTTATTGAATCTTCGAGAGTTATAATCTATGACTTCATCCTACACCGCAGCATCCCTAAAAACCGAACTGAACGATCGCGGGTGGCGTATGACACCTCAGCGCGAAACGATTTTGACTGAGTTTCAAAATCTGCCGTCGGGAGAGCACTTAAGTGCAGAGGACTTGCACGATCGTCTGGAGGAAGAAGACTCCGGTATCAGCCTCTCGACCATCTACCGCACGCTCAAGATGATGTCGCGTATGGGCATCTTACGTGAACTAGAGTTTGCGGAAGGCCATAAGCACTATGAAATCAATCAGCCTGCGCCCCACCATCACCACCACTTAATTTGTGTTCGCTGTGGCAAAACGGTGGAATTTAAAAGTGATTCAATTCTCAAGGTCGGGTCAAAGAACGCCGAAAAAGAAGGGTATCAACTTCTCGACTGTCAACTTACCGTTCATGCCGTTTGTCCGTGTTGTCAACGATCGCTCAAATAGAAAGCCTTTTCTAGAGATTAAGCTTCAAAATCCCGACAGCCGATCGCGTCTTCAGATAACGCCCGGTGAGGATGAACGGTGCATTTTAGGAAATAATCGTGGGTAAAATATTGGCATTGGCTACAGGGAACCTGATGCATTCGAGAGGCCACCTGAAACGTCTGAATCGCACTCTGACACAGCGAGTAGACACAAAATCCGGTGAACCCCCAAGCACATACTCGTAAGACGATCGGTAGCATAATAGGTAACAGCATATGGATCCTTCAAAATAGCGGGCTGAAGCGAAGTCGTAGCGATAAATCTAACGATCGCACAAACCAATCTAAAACGATCGCACAAACCGATTACACTTTATGACGAAGCTAATTCTTAGCAACGTTCGACAACTCGACCAACTTGTTGCCATAGGGCAACCCATTCAGTGGGAACTCACATGGCACAGACCTCTTCACACCCTCCCTTACACACTCAATCCCAGCCTCACTATTACGTCGATACCCCAAGCCAACTACAGTCCTTTGCGGAAGAAAATCAGGCCATTACTTGGCTGGGATTCGATACAGAATTTATCAGTGAAAAACGGTTCTATCCGATGCTGTGCTTGATTCAGGTCATCACCGAGCATGGCGTTTACCTCATCGACCCGATGGTCCTCGAAGACCTGACGCCCTTCCTCGCTATGGTCGAAAATCCCGCCATTTTAAAAATCACCCATGCTGGGGACAACGACTATCGTCTGCTCAACGCGCTCTACGGCATCTATCCCAAACACCTATTTGACACCCAGGTCGCTGCTGGATTCTTAAGCAACACCTATCCCATCTCCTTCCAGAACCTTGTCGAAAAAGAATTTCGCGTGTCCTTGAATAAGTCCTTTGCCGTGACGGACTGGGAAGCTCGGCCCATTAGTCCTCAGCAGCTCGACTATGCACTGAATGACGTGCTGTATTTACCGGAACTCTGGACTCGAATGACGAAGCAACTAGAAGACCTCAACAGGCTCTCTTGGCTCCAGGAAGAAATCGCTAAGCTCGAAGCGCCGAAGTATTACGAAAGCGACACGATGAAGGACTTCCTGAAAAGCACCCTGAATACGCAGCTTAACCGCCAAGAACGAATTTTTCTCATTCGCCTCATGGCATGGCGACTAGACGAAGCTAAACGCCGCAACGCCACAAAAGAGCTGGTTCTGCCGAGTAAAACCATGATGCTGATTGCCAAAAGCATGAGTCAAGGCCAAGCGGGACTCCGCCAAAACCGGATGATTTCGGACAAGCTCATCCAAAACCACTGGGATCTATTCAGTCGATTGTTCAAAACAATCATTACCGCTGACGAAGAAACGCTCCTCAAACAAATTCCTAAGTGGCGCGAGGAAAGCCCAGAGCAGGCGCTGAGTTCAGAGTTTCTCTATCTTCTCATCCGCGATCGCTGTCTCAAAGCTCGCATAGCCCATACTATTGTCGTCTCCAAGTCATCTCTCCGGAGCCATGACTCATCCCTCGACTCTGGCTGGCGTAAAGAACTGCTCGGTGAAAGCTTGATTCAATGGATGAAGTCACAGAAGGTGGTGTCGTTTGAAATGTTGGACGATCGGTGCCTTGTGAAATTTGTTGATTAAAATGGCCCCCAATCTTGGGGGCTTCGGAATATCTTGTTCCCCCAGAATTGGGTTAGGGAGCCTGCTTTAAGATTGCTTGAGCAGGGCCGAGACTTCATCAATGAATGTTTGTTCAATTTCGGCGACGCCATCGACGAGCATGAGGGCCTTGAGTTCGGCTATTGCACGTTCGCAGGCGGCGGGATTACCTAAACGATCGCGTATTCCGTCGATGAATTTCGATCGAGTGGTGACATCAGCTTGGGCGGTGCGCACTTTGGGAATGGTTCGCTCTAGGTAGCCACTGAACGAAATTCCAGATTCCCATTGAATCTGAGTCCCTTCATTGTTTACAAAATCCTGTTCCGCCAACGACAACGTGCGGTCCGCGTACATCCCCAAAAGCAATAAATCCACCATTGCTTCTTTCTGTGTTTGGGTCGAGCTTGCTTCTTGTGAGTTTAGCAGCCGTTGAAAAAAGTCCATCATGGGTTGTCGTCTCCAATG
Organism: Synechococcales cyanobacterium; assembly: GCA_043764895.1. GTDB lineage: Bacteria > Cyanobacteriota > Cyanobacteriia > Leptolyngbyales > Leptolyngbyaceae > JAAFJU01. Next base: position 22,701 of record JAYUJY010000263.1, read on the forward strand.
CACGTTCGTAGGTACTTAAGTTTTTTGGGTGTGGGCGATTCTACCATAGTAAATTCACCCTTCCTCCAACTACAAGCCTTCTGGGTGACATTTCGGAAAATCACAGAATGATACAACTGCATCGATCGTGTGCCAAGCGGAAGAGAGTGAAGTATCCTGTTGGGGCAGATTTGTAACCCGTGCTATGACTTCGCTTCCACTTCCATCCAAGCTTACTCTTGCCGAAAAACTTGCCTATGGTGCTGGCGATCTCGGACCCGCTATGACGGCCAATCTTCTGATTTTTTATCAGTTGATTTTCTTTACGGATGTGGTGCATATTCCGGCGGGGCTAGCGAGTATGGTGCTGGTGATTGGGAAGGTGTGGGATGCAGTGAATGATCCGATTGTGGGGGTGATGAGCGATCGAACCCAATCCGCTAAGTGGGGACGGCGATATCCTTGGATTCTGTGGGGGACGATTCCATTTGGGATTACCTTTGTATTGCAGTGGGTGCAGCCTGCGATGGATGGGATGGCGTTGTTTTGGTTTTATGTGGCGATGGGCGTGCTGTTCAATACCGCCTATACGGCTGTGAACCTGCCCTACACGGCGCTAACACCGGAGATGACCCAGGATTATAATGAACGCACAAGTTTGAATAGCTTCCGGTTTACGTTTTCTATTGGTGGCAGTTTGTTATCGATCATTTTGATGATCATTATTAGTCCGATGGTCGAGGACAAGGGCGATCGATATTTGCTGGCAAGTGTCATTATTGCAATTTTGTCGATCGCGTCACTGTTTTGGTGTGTGATGGGGACGAAAAATAGGACATTAGCGAATCGTACTGTCATTGTTCAAGAAGATGCAGTTCCAATTCTACAACAAGTTAAGATCGCATTTAGTAATCGTCCGTTTTTGTATGTGATTGGTATTTACTTATGTTCGTGGCTAGCGTTGCAGATTACAGCCACGGTGATTCCATTTTTTGTTGGTCGGTACATGGGTGGGTCCGATGCTGATACTAACTTTGTCGTGTTGGCGGTCCAGGGTACGGCGCTATTGGCATTGTCGTTTTGGAGTTGGGTGAGTGCGCGTTACGGGAAGAAAGCAACGTATTTTGCGGGGATGGGGATTTGGTTGATTGCGCAGGTGGGGTTGTTTTTGTTACAGCCCGGACAGGTAATCCTGATGTATGTACTGGCCGTTATGACCGGGTTAGGAGTCTCGACTGCGTATCTGATTCCGTGGTCGATGTTGCCGGATGTGATTGATCTCGATGAGTTGCAGACGGGGCAGCGGCGTGAGGGGTTGTTCTATGCCTTTATGGTGTTGTTACAAAAGATTGGGTTGGCGTTGGGGATTTTCTTGGTGGGGCAGGGATTGGCGCTGTCGGGATATCAAGGGGATGTTAAGGAGACTCCGATCGCTGCGATTTTGGCGATTCGAGTGTCGGTGGGACCGTTGCCAACGGTATTTTTGATCGCAGGAGTGGTTCTAGCGTATTTCTATCCGGTCACAAAGGCATATCACGATGAGGTGTTGTTGAAGTTGGCCGATCGAAAGAATCAGGTGTAGGTCAACCCTAAGTGGATGGCATAAGAAAAGGTATAGTCAGAACAATAGGTGTGACCAGGGGAGTGATATGGCGGGAATAAGTAATATCCATCAACGTGTTCGCCAAGCTGCCACGCAACGATTGTTACTATTACCACATACCATTCGACAGATGTCCCGTCCCGATCGCATGATCACGACAATAGAAGTTGAGAGTATCGTGATGACAGGTGAGGTGATTGAGGATTATCCTGAAGATGTTAGAGGACATAGCTGTTTGATTCTGGGGTTTGGACAGACGAGGCGACCAATACATGTTATTTGCGCTCCGAAGGATGAGTATTTGGTAATCATCACGGCTTATCTTCCTGACCCAATACAATGGACACCTGATTTTAGAGAGAGGTTAAACTAATGGAATGTTTGTGTTGCAAAGCTAAAATGCGTTTTGATTCGGCTCCGTTTACGATCGATCGTAATGGTTATCATGTTTCTTGGGATGCTCTTCCGGCTTGGGTTTGTGATCAATGTGGCGAATCGCTATTTGAAACTAATGAAGTGAACAAGGTCCAAAAAATCTTAGCGCTACTTGATCAAGAGCAGTTGGCGTCTCCCAATATTCAAGTTGCAGCTTGATGAGCGCGATCGCCTTCCTCTCGTCCCAATGGCAGCAACTCGATCGAAAATTTAGGTGATTCGATCGAGGATTAAGGTTATTGAGTTGGCTTTTAATTAGGTGAGTGGACGATCGTGGATGGGATGGCGATCGTTCGACTCGCAACGTTAGAACACGAGTCTCAGCTTTAGATTTGAAAACTGTCCGGACTGTTACTCAATTAGGATGTACTGATATTCTATAGTCCGATTGATATTCTAGATAACCAGCCACAATAACCATTGCGAGATTTAACGATGATGAAACGATCGCTTCTCCGTCTCCTACCCATTTTACTTTTAAGCTTTTCCCAGGTTGTTGGACAGATCGAGATGGTGCGATCGGAAGCGATCGTCCAACAACAGAATGGTGAACTCGATCGAATAGATAAACTGATTGAGGTACTGAGAACGGTTGGTTTTGACAACTTAGAGTCTGTAATTCCAGAGCTAGAGCGTATTGGGAAGAAAAATCATGCTGTAGTCTCATCTCTGATACCACTCCTTAAAGATTTAAATCAGGATATTCGCTGGAAGGCGGCGTATGCATTAGGAAGAATGGGGGAGTCTGCTAAATCTGCCATTCCACAATTAACACTACTTTTAAAAGATCCAAGCGGAGGAGCTAGTAACGCCGCATCTGAGGCATTAGGAAAAATGGGCGAGTCAGTAAAATTTGCAATTCCACAACTAATTCAATTCCTTAAAGACCCAGATCCAAATATTCGCAGTATCACAGCTTCTGCGTTAGGAAGGATAGGAGAGCCAGCACAATCTGCTTTCCCACAATTAGGCTTACTCCTCAAAGATTCAAACCCAAATGTTCGCAATAGTGCAGCCTCTGCCTTAGGAAGGATAGGAGAGCCAGCTAAATCTACTATTTCACAATTAATACCACTTTTCAGAGATCCAGACCCGAAGGTTCGTAGTAGTGCAGCATTTTCATTAGGAAGAATGGGTGAGTCCGCCAAGTTTTTTATCACGCAATTAGCTTCACTTCTTGAAGACTCAGATTCATCTGTTCGGAGTAGTGCAGTAATTTCATTAGGGAAAATTGGCGAGTCTGCTAAATCTACTATTCCACAACTAATACAACTTCTCAAAGACTCAGATTCATCAGTTCGCGATAGATCTGCCGAGGCATTAGGAGGAATGGGAGAGTCTGCTAATGCTGCTATCCCAACATTAGTCAAGCTCCTCAAAGATTCAGATTCAACCGTTCGCATGATTGCATCTCAATCATTAGGGAAAATGGGAGCGTCTATCAGGTCTTTTATTCCAGAATTGATTATGCTCCTCAAAGACCCAGATCCCGCAGTTCGTATGGTTGCAGCAGTAGCATTAGGAGGGGTGGGAGAAGCTGCTAAATATGCTACTCCAGAATTAATAAAATGCCTTAGAGATCCAGATCCAAAAGTTCGAGAAAGGGCAGTCGATGCATTGGGAAAAATAGGGCCGTCTGCAAAATCTGCAATCCCAACATTAATTACACTCCTCAATAAATCAGAATTATTATCAGTTCGTATGAGTGCAGCCTCAGCCTTAGGTAACATTGGAGAGTCAGACAAATCTATTATCTCAGAATTGACAATACTTCTTAAAGATATAGATAAAAATATCCGAGGCAGGGCAGCCTCTGCATTGGGAAAGATAGGAGAGTCAGACAAATCTGTCATCCCAGAATTGATAACATGCCTTAAAGACTTAGACCCAGGAGTTCGCATGAGTGCAGCCTCTGCATTAGGAAAAATAGGAGAATCAGGTAAATCTGCTATTCCAGAACTAGTTACACTCCTCAAAGATTCATATTCAATTGTTCGTTTCAGTTCAGCTTACGCCCTAGGAAGAATGGGAGAATCAGGCAAATCTTCTATTCCAGAATTAATCATACTTCTCAAAGACTCAGAGCCATACATCCGAACTAATACAGCGAATGTTCTAGGAAATATGGGAGAGTCGGCTAAACCTGCTATTCCACAACTAATAGAGCTTCTCAAGGACTCAAGCCCAGACGTTAGGAGAAGTGCAGCCAATGCCTTAGGACTCATGGGAAAATCATCTCAATTGGCTATCCCATACTTAATTCCACTTCTCAAAGATACTTATTCAGGCGTTCGTGTTAGTGCAGCCGGGTCATTAGCAAAAATAGGTGTGAAGCCATAACGTTAGATCTATCGCGCATCCAAAGCAATTATATTAATCAACGACTATTATCGTCCGAAATTCGGATGGTACGTGCCACCATGACTTATTTCCTAAGAATTTGAATCTCGATAAATCCGAATGAGTTGACCTTGCAATGAATCTAATTGAGAAACCGCTTCATGAATTTTGATTGCTAGTCGATCGAAGTTTGGATTTTCAGTACAGGCCACAACTCCTGCATGATTAGCATTTTGTCGATGAAGTTGAATAAAGTCAGAGCGATTCAACGTAAGAACAGCTCGATCGCAATTTGTTGCAAAAGCTAAGACTTCATCGTCTGGAACCTTCTGATTGCCTTTTCTCGCTTCCTGAACCGTCAAAATATCATAGCCAAGCGATCGTAGACAGACTGTTACATCTCTAGGAAATTGCTCATCGGCGTAAAACATCACCATGAACTATTCCTCGTCTTGTTGAGCGATCGCCCGATCGATCTCATCTGCGTAGGCGCTCGCATAGCTCCAAGCATTCACTAAATCTCTTGCCGTCAACGTCGGATAATTATCTAAGAGTCTGGCTTCACTGAGTCCCAATCGGGTATAGCTAACCAAAAGCCAAACGGGAATTCGCGTCTCTCGAACACAAGCCTCACCGCCCATAACACCCGGCGTTTTATGAATGCCTTGCCAAGGTGCTTCCAGACTATGCGTCAAGAATTGAATCAGATTCGATCGTTCAATAGAGCTGAGGGAAAGCAGTTGGGTTTGGAGTTCTTGGGTGGTCATAGGTTCTGTCCTCGGTTACGTATAGTTTACGATCGTCCAGGGAACTTTGCCACAACCCATCGATTTTGCGGTAAATGGACTCGATCGCCTTACCCAATTACCAAAGAACACTGGTTAAATAATGCATTAACTGCTGCCATCAAGCGATCGAGATCAGAAACACCATAGCTCGTTAAGTTCTTTGTGAACGTCTGTTGGTGAAGCATTCCAAATTGCCAAAATTGACCATTGGAGACTATTCCATAGATGACTTGATCGGGATTTGCATTCAATTTTTGAATTGCAACGAGTTCGGCAAGGCATTGTCCCCAGCCTTTAACGAAATCATCCCGTTTCGCTTCGATCGCAACGAAATACGGTTGCTTAAAAATCATTTTACCGAGCGGCGATCGGCTTGCCAGAATATAATCAGGAATTCCAGTGAGATTGCTATCGTAGGTCAGCGGTTTGTGGCTCCAAAGGACAAAATTATTGCAGTAGTTGCGATAGACAGTTTTGAGAATTGGGAAGATGACCGCTTCACAAACACCATACTCGGATTCTTCAATGTTAAATTCTTTAAACGTAAACGCCAGATCGTCCCGAAAGATATCGCTAACCTTCAATGGCAATGGCTCTAGAAAGTCCCGATCGATCGCGGTAATTTGAAATTCTTCCATCACTTGGGCGATCGATCGATAGCTTTCAAAGGACATGATTAAAGATTATTGTGGAGTTCTTATTATTGTAATGGGTAGACTAGCGCGATCGCAATCAGGTCAACCGTAAACGCGATCGCGATCGTGCGGGGCAAGCAACCGCGAGACATTGGGTGTGGAGGGGATAATGCCGCCGGGATTGAGTGGGAAAAGATTGCCGTAGTAATCTCGTTTGACATCTTCAAGTTTGCAGGTTTCGGCAATTCCCGGAATTTGATAGAGATCTCTTAAGTAACCGCCCAAATTCGGATAGTCTGAAATCCGCTGCCGATCGCATTTAAATAAGCTGTAATACACCACATCAAACCGAAACAACGTCGTAAACAATCGAACGTCCGCTAAGGTCAACCGATCGCCGCAAAGATAGCGTTGGGTTGACAAAGCCGCGTCGATCGTATCGAGCATGAAAAATAGCTCATCGCAAGCTCTATCGTAAGCGTCTTGGGTCTGCGCAAATCCACATCGATACACGCCATTATTGACTGCATGATAGATTTTTTCATTCCAGTCATCAATTACAGACTTCAAGTCTTCAGGATAGAAATCTTGACCCGGATGGGTTACAAATTCATCAAAAGCTGAGTTCAAAATTTGAATAATATCACCACTTTCATTGTTCACAATGGTCTTTGTTTTGCGATCCCAGAGAATCGGCACCGTCGATCGACCCTGATAGCCAGAACGAGCGAGTTTATAGAGTCCTGGAATCGTTGAACAAGATTCAGAGGACGTTTCGAGTAGCCAAATTCCTTGATCATTGGATGGAATCGCAATCTCAACCGCAATCACCGCCTCCAAACCCTTGAGCGCTCTGATGACTAGCGTCCGATGTGCCCACGGACAGCCATACCCGACGTAAAGGCTGTAGCGATCGGCTTCCGGTTGGTAGCGGTTAGTTTCATCCCGACTAATGACCTCTCTAAACTGGCTTTCGGGCCGTTGGTAAGCCCCCGATCGATCGCCCGGAGCCAAACTTTGCATCATTGTTTTCCACAGGGTCGTCCAGATGAATTTGGCCGACTGAATGAGGAGCTTAGGAGGTAGCGCCATGGGTCTTCTCCTTTTTCTGATGTTCTTCGCGCTCTAAATACTCAAAAACAGATTTGTCCCCAATATCATCAGGAATATTCTGAACACATTTCCGCAGGGCAAAAATAGTAAACAACACCGCCCAAGCACTGAGCAAAAACTTCTCAATTTCAACAGGCACAATCCCTAAAAGATGTCCAATTAATAAGGACGGTACGATCGCCACTAAGAACTTAGTTTCCAACCGATTAAAGCAAAACGCCTCCTTGAAGAAAATGCCATTCAAGGCCACAAAGGTAAACCCAATGCCCAAAATACTCGTCGGATGCTGAGCGACGTACAAGGCTAACGATTGGTGATTTTGGAAGGCGATCGTTGCCAGAACCACTGCGACTAGAGTGCCGATCGCCCAAAACGCCTGTAATGCCTTGTGGAGAACTTTGACATAGATATGAATCATCGCAAGAGCCACGCCCAACGCAAGAGAAAACCCCGCATAGAGCGCACTCAGCAACCCAAAGGGCACCACATTGGGAAGAAGCGTCGCGAGAGTTCCGACGCCACCACAGACCGCAGCGACCAACAGTGATGCGCGATAGAGAATGACGCCGTTTCGATCGTCTTTTGTGATGGTGAATTCACCAAATTGCCCTTGATAGATGGGTGCTGATGAGTCTAAAGTGGGTGAATTTACCATGAATCTCCTGAATTAGAAGCCTATCATTCATGGTAGTTGATTTTGGAATAGAGGACGTCATTAGGACACAAATTATGATTGAAATTCTTGAAGCCAACCCACTAAATCCCGTTCACGCCAAGGCGATTGTCCAACTCCTAGATGAGTACGCGCGTGAGCCTATGGGCGGCGGTCAGCCCTTGTCTGAAGCCGTCAAAATCAATCTCCCGAGCGCATTAAGCAACCGATCGAATGCTTACGTTATTCTGGCTTTGGATGGGAATAAACCCGCTGGATTAATCATTTGTTTTGAAGGATTCTCGACCTTTGCGTGCAGACCTTTGCTGAATATTCATGATGTTATGGTCTCGGCCCCGTACCGAGGTCAAGGGATTTCAAAACGGCTGCTTGAACAGGCCGAAGTGATTGCACGTCGCCTCGATTGCTGCAAGCTCACCTTAGAAGTTCTTGAAGGGAATTCGATCGCCCAATCCGCCTACCGATCGGCTGGATTTAACAGCTACCAACTCGATCCAACGATAGGTCATGCTTTATTTTGGGAAAAGAAACTGGGCTAACCGATCGTTGAGTTTACAGGACGCCATTCTTTAGCTTCTGAACGTTTAGAGCCATCTTCTAAACGGGCTGCATCGATCGGACAAACCGCTGTAACTGCCGACTTTCTAATTCCAAAACCCGCCGAGCAAAGTCAGGGTCATGGTCGAGTAAGTCGTCGAAGGCATCCACTGAAATAGCTAAAATGCGGGTTTTTTCGCTATCCGCAATAATAGTATTTTCTGAGGTGCTGTGGGCCAATACTTCTAATTCATCCAAAGTTTGCCCCGGATGAAAACATTCCACGCGAATCCCATCGGCAAGGCGGTAGTGAATTTTGGCATCGCCTTCAATGAGAAGCAATAGTTCCCGACAAGTATCCCCGGCTTCGGTGATCACTTGATTAACGGAGTACGTTCTCACCTCAGCGCGATCGGCCAGGGAAATCAACGTTTCATTCTGCGTTCCATGGAAGAAGTCACTATTAAATAAGTAGACTAATTTCTCCAGCGTCGGAAAGCCTACCAGCGCAGGATATGGCGTAGGCAGCGATAGCAGTTGTTCAGCGATTTCTCGCACTAAAGGCGGTGTGGAAGTGTGATTCTGTTGACGGGCAATAGATTGACTCCGATCGACATCTAATTGAGCGATCATGTACAATGCTGCGGCATGAATAAGGGGATTCTGATCCAGTAGTAAAGATTCTAAATGACTCAGAATCTCCTGGGAGGAAAACTCTAGAGAACAGAAAACAGGCGTTTCTCCCGGCTGAGTTAACCCGTGCAAAATCTCTGGCAGCAACCGATCGCCCCAATCTTCTTGGTCCAACAATTCAAGCAAAACGGTCGGTGACATTTGCCGTAAAGACTGTGCCAATATGGGGGCAGACGAGTCACTTTGAAGCAGTTCTAACGTTTGGAGGATCGATCGAAAGATGAGTTCTTCCTTATGGCTAATGTTTTCTCGCAGCAGTGTGAGCACCGCTTGATGCTTGTGAAGTATCGGTTGGTTTAAAGCACGATAACACTGAATCAACTCAGGTAATCGAGCTAGTAGAAACTCTGCTTTTTTCACACTGCCCGCATTGGGTGAAAACCCACGCAAAATCCAATCTTCATCTTGGGCTGTAATGGAATACTCACGACGCAGAGAAAGAATTGCGGGTGAATCTTGGAATCCACTACCCATCTGTTTACGTTGGAGCAACATAAGCCGCTCAAGGGATTTCCGATAGCCACTTAACCGAATCTGATTCTCCAAGCTGCGTTTACGGTTGGGGCTGAGCAACTCCGGATCTTCAATTCCCAATTCTTCAAGAACAATGCGATGTTCGTCATCGGTAATGCCTAATTCTCGGCGCAGTTGTTGCAAGATTTCTAGACTACTAGAGTAGTTCACATAGCCCTCTTCTAGCGCTTCTCGAACAACACCTTTGTAAGCTTGATGTCGTTTGTCTCGGGTAAATCCAGGAAGGACTTTAGCGAGGATGTACACTTCATGAGTGTTGAGATCGCTAAGAGTTCTCCCGTCTAGAAATTGAGAAACGTCAAGCTGTAATTTTTCCAATTGTTTGCGGAATCGACTAGCTAAATTTTCGCGGGAATACAAGTCAGGGCTTCGCCGCCAGGTTTTGTAAAGCCAAAGGGTACTTAACAAAACAAGACCTAAGTCGTATAGATACTGCCCTGACCAAGGCATGAGCTGAACGAGCGGACGACCGCCAAATATAAAGAAAAAATTGAAAATCCCGAAGGTAGAAAGCGTGAAAATTCGGTGTTTAAGGATCTGTGGGTTTAGGTCTGAATAATGTTTTCGGCTATAACTTTTAGCGCGGATTTCAACCCATCGACCCACCCCATAACCGATCGCGCTGCAACCTCCTAGAACTAATGGGACAGCCACTAGCTTAGGAATATTAATCGCTTGCTCAAACAGATAGAGTCCAGGGCTGAATAGCGAGTCAAGTTGATTGGCTTGTCGGAGCCATGCGCCGGAAAAGTAGTACTCCCAGTTGCCTGCATACAAATAGTAATACCCAAAATACCCGATCACTAAACCAATGTAGCCATACCGAATAAACGAAGCTTCAGGCTTACCCAAGCTATCCCAATAGAGGCGTTCAGAGTCAATATCAATGCAAGGATTTTGGCAGGCCACACAGGCACTTTGCTCTTTACCATCTGGGAGAACGGTGCGACACATGGATTGAGTGATGGACTGAGGACTCATATGAGCTTTACTACTCATCAAGCCACCCGGTTCACTGTAAATACTCTGAACCGGAGCCATTGGACAAAAGTATTGACACCACGACTTTCCCCCATAGAAATAGCCCACAGCGATCGCAGCGGCGATCGTAAATAACATCCAACTCGCCAACATCACGCGATCGGCATTAAAGAATAAAATTCGACCACACAACCCAGCAAACAGCCAGCCAAATTGCACATAAAAATAGTTTCTACCCAACCAAGAGTCCGCGTTGACTTTAGCGAGTTCGTAACGCACTTTTCCAGTCTTTTTATTTTCTTTTTTAAATTGTCTCTGCCATCCTAGGGCGCGAGGAATCTGAGATAAAAAAGAGAGTGGACAAATTCTTCGCCACAGCTCATGTCCAAATACTAATAAAATAAAAATGGCAGTCGGAACAATGGCCCCCCAAAAAAGAGTCGTTCCTAGTGGATACGGTTGCTCTGTTAAACATTGCCCCTGCACTTGCACACAGGTGTTAGTAATCCGCAAGGGACTCCAAGGATGAGTCGGTTCGGTTAAGACTGACGTGTAGGGATCGTAAAATAAAGAGCCGATCACAAGGAGCCATGCAATGGTCAGGATCCATCTAATCCGGTGCATTCGAGGCTCTGATAGTTGATCAAACATACACAATCCTTTTCGTTCATCCTTACCATTGTGTACTGAAGACTGCTAAGTTCTACCATTGATCTTTGATGGGCTAATCATTAACATTTCTCGATAGTCCAATGCTCAGAACTCAACATCACACCAGACACCCCTCGTCGATCGTTTTCCACTTGGCAAAGATCCGATTACGTTCATCTTTAGGCACCACGAACTTATAGACTCGCAGTCCACCTCGACAGCCACTCACCATGTTTCGATCGCGAGACACACAGATTAACCGCACATCCAGCTTCGCCAAAATCGATTGAATCATCGTCATCGGAGCCATCCTGTCGGTCAGATTGAGATTGAATAACGTTCGCACGTCTTTACGGTGAGCGAGCAAGGTTGCCCACATGCGTTGAACATCATCATCAGAACTACGGGTTCGGCGTTCGGCGTCAAGCAGTCCGAGCAATCCAAGCGCCCGCAACATTTCCACCTGAGCTGTTAGGAGTTTGATATCTTGAAGGAATAATTGACCATTACCTCGATCGAGATGGGATTTTAACATGGCTCGATCGCGTAGTCGGACAAAGAGTGGATCATGCGTTAGGTAATAGTGAAGCTGCAACTGTGCGTGCCAGCCTTGCTCATCTTTCAAAAATAATTCTGGCGTCACGTTCACAGAATAACGAGATTTTAGTTCACTTTTGCGTTGGCTACAGCGTTGGTTATGATAATCACGTTGATGATCGCCAAGACGAAGTTCCACGGATTCTGCAATCGATTCTGCTTCAGCAATCTGGTTGTCTTGTCGAACTTGAGACAGCGTGCGATACATCTCTTCTATATCAGACTCTGCGTGATGTAATCCGAGATACTCATAGCCTTTGACCGTGCGATCGCCAACCGTTAAGGCGTGCAAGTCTTCAGCGCTATAGTGTGGATTACGTAGAATCGTTGCAGCGTCGTCCGTCACGATCGTGATTTGATGACCTTCCCGTTGTAGTCCCAGTTGCATCTCGCGCCGATAGCGGATGAGAGACAGGTTTACCCGTGCCGCGAGCTTAGACCAAGTGCGCAAGGCCACGGGATCACTCCCTCGATCGAGATCGAAATCAACCTGCTGCAAAAGCATGATGTTGTACTTCACGGATTTGGCAGTGGACGCCGCAATGTCGCGGTAATAACAACTGCCATTTCCAATCTTACCTAAGCCATAGTGCGACGCCCACAGATAACGGGGCACTCCCTCACGGACGCGGGATAACGCTTGGCGAGATTCGGCATCGGACGTGACGCCATTGAAGATGCCAAATACGCCGACAAAATAGTCAGTGATTTCAATGGAAACGCCCGTTCCAATAGTCGGAGTGGCCAGGACAATATCGTAGTTTCTCACCACCGAATTGATGTCGTGTGCGATGCCATAGGCGGGATGGTCCGGGTCGGTAACGGTTTCACTATCAATGCGCAACACGCGCTTCTCCGGGAACCGATCGCAGAAATACGTCTCCAGATTTCGCGAACTCCAGCGCCCTTTCACCTTCTGCGAATCCAGACACACATACACCGCGCCCGTCTCCAAGACTTGCCCTAGCCGCAGCAAGAGCGCCGCTGGATTCTTGGTTTCGTAGATGTAGGTGGTGGCCGATCGATCGACGGTCCACGTATTCACCAGCAGCCACGGCGCAATGGGAATTTGGGCTAGCGTTAACAGATAATCAATGCTGATATCAGACAAATCTGCATCCTGGGCCACGATCAATCCACCCGTCGAAAGGACCGTTTGAATTAACGACCTTAGCGTTTCTAAAATTCGGACGCGGCTATTGCAGCAAGTGGTGCTGTTGAGCGCGTGCCAGATGACCTGTTCGATTTCATCCAAAACCACAATAGCGCCTGCCCAATCGCAGACGTCAAACTGGGCCTGAGAGTGCGGATGCAATGAGTCAATACATAGCCCAAACCCTTCCATTGCGCGAACTGCTGGCTTGGCTTCTGTGATCCACGGCAATCCCACACTCTGACAAATCGATTTACCGAGTTGAATCCGGTGTGTGATCACAAGCACTTTGCGATCGGATTCCCGAGCGGTTTTAACCAGCGATCGCAGCGCCGTTGTTTTTCCCGTTCCCTTTGCGCTTTTAATGCAGGCCAATCCTGAGCGTGGATACTCAATGTCTCCCAAGTACGGCTGATTGAGCGTCACCTGAGGGGGATACGTCAACTGCCATGCTTGCGCCGCTTGCCACGAGTCCAGCATCGGCGACTCGGCCACGATCGCATCAAAGGCCCCAATGCCAGACGCCACCACAAAGTCATCCACGCCCTTCTCTGGACCGGGCAAAGTCACAACCTTCACCCGAGCGGTTGCCCGAGTCAGCAACGTTCCCAGCTTAGTTATGGCAATTTCAATCTGCTGAATCACCGTCGATCGCGTTTCGTAATCAAAGCAAATATAAAAATCCCGTGGACTCTGCGCAAATACCAATAGCTCCGGAATAATCTGCTGACTTTCACTCCGATAGCCCCCAAAAATTCCTGGAAGCGCGATCGCCGCATACCCTGACGACAGCAGACATCCCGCCTTCTTCTCCCCTTCAGTCAAGACCACCGGGACCGAATTCACCTGAACCCAGTTCCAAAACCCTTGCCGATAATCCTTTTTGGAAATCGCAATCCCATACCGCGCGGACACTTTTTCCCACACCGACGACGGCACATCCAGCAAAACCAACCGACTCGATCCCTTCCCCAAACTCGGACTGAGATATTTCGCGGCTTTCCCCCTGATTGAGTCCATAATCGGCGTCGCAGCATCGGGCTTGAATCGTCCCCATGACATCTGTTGCCACTGATTCAGCGGATCGACCCCGCTCACCCACCATCCGCGCAGAGCTTTCTTCTGATTCGATCGCGTAACCGTCCAGTTCAACCGCTCGGCGATGGGATACCGCATTTCCCGGCGATGCCCATCGACTTCACAGTCCGTCAGCGTCAGCACATTCAAATGCACGATTTTTGGGTCCACGCCGCTGTCAAGCCACTCTTGCTCATGGTCGGACGCCACTCGTTTGCCCAGCAGCGATCGTCCGAGGACAGAAGATTTTGGCAGTACAGAAGATTTTGACAGTACAGAAGATTTTGGCAGTACAGAAGATTTTGATAGAGATTGAGACGAAAGTTGGGAATTCGCACCTAAAAAAGCCCGTGCCTCTGGCACAGATTCACAACGTCTGATACAATTCAGGATCATAAGGACAGATATCCCAACCGCAAATTGGGATGACAAGGTTGAACAATGACCCCTTGAGCTAACTGTGGTAGGGAAGCGCGAGGGGTTTTGCTTTGGGAAAAATTGGATTGCTACGTCAGTCTGCAAAAAACTGAGCGGCTAGACAGGACTTGTTCTAAGGCAGAGCTTGTCAAGTCAGAGTCTTAAGTAATCGTTTGGGGCGTGATACCCGTCTCGCTATCGGTGGTAGTCGATCGCAAGTTGGTTTAAGTTAACACCCCACCTCTAGGATCTCAAGTCGTCGATCGAGGGTGATCCGTTGGCGTTATGGGTAAATAATCCGCTGGTGTTGTGGTCAAAACTCGACGTGGGCGTTACAGAGTTTGCCGTCCTAAGGACCGTAGAATGGACTGCGCAGATCCTTAGGATCCAAAATAAGGATCCAAAACCCACCGATCGAAAATCCACGGAAGTTACAGACTGATCCATCAAAAAGCGACGCAAGCGTTATGGATCGAAATCTGACCGCAGGTCTAAATACAGTGTATCGTTTCTATTCAGAAGACCCCTAACGCTAGATGTAGCGTCTAAATTAAATTTCCCAGTAATTTAGTTCCTCAAAACCCACAGCAATCGTGCCTGAAATCCCGCCTATCCCCGTAAGTGCTCACCTGCTGCGGCTTTTGCCAAGAGCTGGAGCCTCCCTGCGTAACCCCGATCTGCGTGCCCCGCTGCTCCGACTGGATCCTGGCGGAAACTTTCTGGAGATGCGTCTTGAATCGGACGATCGGGAGGCGTCGGGATTTGAATGTGGACTGGTGCGGCGCATGAGTTTGGAGGCGCTGTCTGGAGAGGATATCGACGCCTTGCGATCGGCGGTGGAACTTTTGGACTGGGGCGCTGCCACGGGGCTGGGGGTCAGCCAAGGACTCCTAGGACTCGAATCGCGCCGCTGGGAGCGCTGGCTGGCGGGTCTGTTGACGTTTCTCAATCCTCGGCAGATGGCGCTGTTGTTGTATCTCTATCGAACGGCCTACGCTATGGGTGGCGTAGCTGAATTCGAGTTCGGATCCGATGACCTGCTGACTCAGTTGGCCTACACCCGCACGAAGGACGGTGGATTTGCGTCTAAGCTCCGATCGCAGCTCCACCGAGATCTGGTAGCGTTGCACCGCACCGAACTGGTCTACCCGCACTCCGTCGCCTTAGGAAAGCTTGGGGACGGGCACGATCGCAGCGTCGAAATTCGTCCCATTCTCAAGATTTTAGCGTCCGTCCCCGAACGTCGAGGCTCGGGGTTTGACCTGTTCCACGCCGCCGACTTCACCTATGAAATGGCCGATCGCTATACCATTCGGCTTAATTTGTTTGATCCCGTTCACGCCCTGTATGTCCCGGCCCAGCTTGACTTGTCCCAGCGCCTCGGCGGCAATGCCAAAAATGACTACCGAATGCGTCTTCTGGTTTATTTGGCGAGCCGCATCAGTTGGGGAGCGTTGTCTGATGGTCAGTACATGATCTTATCGAAACAGCTCCTGTTTAAAAATCTGGATCTTCTTGGGACGAATGGTTCGCGAAATAATCAAATTTTTTGGCGAACGATAGAAGGTCTAAAAAACGAAAAATGTCTGATCAATGCTCAAGAACTTCCCGGCAAGCAAAAAATGAACAGTATTCAATTTCAAATCAATTCGCAGTTTTTTCAACGGTGATTAACCGTAGAATAAGGGTTTAAATCATGGTTTAATACCCCCACTCGTTATGCCCCGCTCATTATGCCGATCGATCTGTCCCGACTTGCTTGGCCAAAACCGATGAAAACCTTGACCGATCGAGCGGTTAAAATTCCTTTGCGCTGGGTGTTGATTGTGCCGTTTGTGGCGCAGTTAATGGCCACAGTGGGATTGGTGGGCTATCTCTCGTTTCGCAATGGAGAGCGATCGGTCAATGATTTGGCAACTAAATTGATGGATGAAGTGGGGAGCCGAGTCTCGGATAACCTTGCATCCTACATCCGCACCCCGCATGAACTGAATCAAACCAAACTGAATGCAATCGCCCTCGGTACGCTCAGTCCGACCACCTCCACGGGCTGGGAAAAGTTTTTGTGGCGTCAGATTCAGAACTACCCGTCTATCAATATCACGTCAATAGCTCGCGCCAATGGGGACTATCGTGCGGCAGAAAGACTATCCTCCGGCATGACCCGCGTCAACTACTCGGGAGACGATACGCAGTACACATTTTTCTCCTATGACACGAATGAGAAAAGTGATCGAACCCGAAATGCCGATCGCGTTCCTGATGCTGACGTCCGCAAGCATTCCGGCTTTATCCAAGCCTCCACGTCACCGGGACCCGTCTGGACTGATCCCTACGTTTCATTCCTAGAACCCACACTGATCTTGAGTGAAATGCAACCGCTCCGGAATGCTAAACAGGAGCTAGATGCGATCATTATTGCATCGCTGCGATTAGACTATATTGGTCAGTATTTAAATAGTTTAAAAATCAGTAAAACGGGTCAAATATTCATCATCGATCGCAATGGGAATCTGATTGCAACGTCTACAACCGAACAACCGTTCCGAGAAAAAGGCACTGCAAAAGAACGTCTTCCCGCCACCGAGAGCCAAAACGAAACCACCCGATCGATCGCAACAGTCATCAAGAGTCGGTTTCCGATCCTAGGGAACGTCCTGACGCCCGAGACCTTTCGAGTCACCGACAGTCGCAACAACCCACAGTTTATCCGGGTTGCCCCATTTCGCGATTACCAAGGTCTCGATTGGGTCGTGGCGATTGCCGTTCCGGAGTCGGATTTTATGGCGCAAATTTACGGCCATACGTGGAACACGGTGCTGCTGTGTCTTGGAGCATTGGGGGTGGCGATCGGGGTGGGTGCTTGGACCGCCGACTGGGTAACTCGTCCTATTGGCAACCTGAACCGCGCGGCAAAAGCGATCGCAGGCGGCGACTGGAGCCAAACTCTAACGACGGAGCAAGACCAGCAGAGGATGAGTCAAGATCAACGCCGCCCGGATGAAGTGGGCGAACTCGCATCATCGTTTAGCAGTATGGCGACGCAACTTCAAAGTTCATTTCGGCGGCTTGAATTTGTAAACCAAACCCTCGAATCTCGCGTTGACGATCGAACCCAGCAATTGTCCGATGCGCTGCTTAACTTGCAGACCACTCAGCAGGAACTCGTGCAGTCCGAAAAAATGGCAGCTTTAGGACAACTCGTCGCGGGAGTGGCCCATGAAATTAACACACCTATTGGAGCCATTCGTGCGGCTAGCGGCAACACGGTCCAGGCTCTTGATGCATCCCTCTCTCAGCTTCCTGAACTCATCCAACTGCTGAACGCAACCGAGCAAGCGAACTTCTTCCATCTCGTCGATCGCATTCTCCACAGCGTACCCCTAAGTACCACCAAAGAAAAACGATCGGCCAAACGATCGCTCATTCCCACTCTAGAACAGCAGCAGATTCCAGAGGCGCGGCAGGTGGCGGATACGCTGGTGGACATGGGCCTGTACGATCGCCTAGGTGATTTTTACCCCTTGCTTCAGCATCCGCGATCAAGCTTTATTCTCGACGTGGCCTATAACATTGCTCGCCTTAAAGGCAATAGCCAAACGATTCAAATGGCCGTCGATCGGGTGGCCAAAATTGTTTTTGCCTTAAAAAGCTATGCCCGTCATGATCACAGCGGCTCCCGTGTCCTAACCCAAATCACCGATGGCCTTGATACCGTCCTCGTTATGTACCAGAACCAAATCAAACAGGGTCTAGAGGTCCAGCAGGACTACGAGGATGTCCCGGCCATTTTGTGCTATCCGGACGAGCTGAACCAAGTCTGGAACAACCTCGTCCACAACGCGATTCAAGCTATGGGGAATCATGGCACGCTCACCCTTCGACTCCGCCAACAATCGGGTAGCCTGCATGTCCAGGTCGAAGATACCGGAAGCGGGATTCCACCCGAGGTCTTGCCCCGGATCTTTGAGCCATTTTTCACGACCAAGCCGATCGGGGAGGGAAGCGGACTAGGACTGGATATTGTTAAAAAAATTATTGAAAAACATGATGGAAAAATTTCTGTAGAGAGTAAACCGGGACAAACCTGTTTTACAGTAGAGTTACCGATTAGCTCGACTTAACTCTAAGTAGCGGTAATAGACCTTCATTCCCAAACTGCACCATGGCGACCAAAGCAATTCTCTGTGTCGATGATGAAGAAACGATTTTGGAAAGCCTTAAGGAACAGCTTAAGCGATCGTTTGGACAACGCTATCTCTACGAAGCGGCTAACAGTGCAGAAGAAGCAATGGAGGTCATAGATGAACTTATAGGAGACTCAGTGGAGGTCTTGATTATTGTGTCGGATTGGCTGATGCCGGGGACTCGGGGCGACGAGTTCTTGGTTCAGGTGCATCAACGCTACCCTCAAATTGTGACGGTGATGCTGACGGGACAAGCGGATAAGGCGGCGATCGATCGTGCCCGCCAAGAGGCCAATCTCTACTGCTGTCTCCAAAAACCTTGGACTGAGGAAGATTTGGTGAATACGATCGTTTCGGGGCTAGAGGGCGATCGGTTTTTGTCCCCAACACTCCCAGCGCGCGATGCCTAAGTACGACGGCTAAGTACAATACCTGAGAAAACTCTATATTCATTCAATTCAGAGTAAAATATAGAGAAATAATCCGTCGAATTACCCGTTTTCCCATGGCCGACCTTGCACTCAGTTCGCTACCTCTCACCAATCTGGCGATTATCTGCGTTGATGATGAAACCGCCATTCTCGACAGCCTCAAAGATCAGCTTAAACGACAGTGTCCGGGATGTACCATTGAGATGGCCGAAAGTGGTGAAGAGGCGCTTGAACTTCTTGCCGAGTTGCATCATGAAAACTCGCCTGTCGCATTGGTGATTTCTGATCAGATTATGCCGGGAATGAAGGGCGATCAGCTTCTCACACAAATCCATCAGAAATACCCAAATGTCTTAAAGATATTGCTTACCGGACAGGCCAGTCCCGAAGCGGTGGTCAATGCGGTCAACCAAGCTAATCTCTATCGCTACATCGCCAAGCCTTGGGAAGAAGCGGACTTGAGCTTAACCGTTTCAGAAGCCCTGCGCCGCTATCAGCAAGATATCAAGCTGGCCGAGCAAAATGAAACCCTTCGCCAAGTCAACGCCAGCCTAGAACAAAAAGTCACCGATCGCACGGCTGAACTTCAGCAAGCTAAAGACGTCGCTGAAAGCGCCAATCGAGCCAAGAGCGCCTTTCTAGCCAACATGAGTCACGAGTTGCGAACGCCGCTCAGTGCCATTCTCGGCTTTAGTGAACTGCTCGCTTACGATGACAATCTAACCATTAAGCAAATTGATTCGTTGCAGGTGATCAATCAGAGCGGAAATCATTTGCTGAACTTGATCAATGACGTGCTTGAAATGTCAAAAATCGAATCGGGCAAGCATCACATCGATCGATCGGATTTCGATCTTCGTAGCGCGCTCAATGATGTTCATGCCATGCTCAATATCAAAGCTATGAGCAAAAAACTCAGCTTTAACTTAATCATTTCCCCCGATATTCCTCGCTACGTCAACACCGACGAACGAAAGTTTCGCCAAATTATCATTAATTTACTGGGAAATGCGATTAAGTTTACGACGAGCGGTCAGGTGAATTTACAGGTGATGCCCTATGACTCGATCGACATAGGTAACGGAATTTGTATTGCGGTTGAAGACACGGGACCCGGCATCGCGGCTCATGAGATGAGTCAGGTGTTTGAGGCATTTGTGCAGACGGAGGTGGGGCGAAACTCTCAGAAAGGAACGGGACTCGGACTGTCGATTAGTCGTCAGTTGGCGCGGTTGTTGGGGGGCGACATTACAGTGGAAAGTAGGGTGAATAGCGGTTCTTGTTTTCGGCTGATCGTTCCGGTGAATCTGGCCGACTGGTCCCTATCAGGTGGGTCTATATCAGGTGGCTCAGTCGAAATCCCTCGCCATCCGATCGCCCTGTCTCCCGGTCAGCCTATTCAACGGATTTTGGTGGCCGATGATACGCCCGAAAATCGATCGGTCTTGGTTCAGCTTTTGACGCCGTTGGGGTTTGAGGTGCGGGAGGCGGATCATGGGCGAACGGCAGTTGCGATTTGGAAACAGTGGAAACCCCATTTGATTTTGATGGATTTACGGATGCCGGAGGTCGATGGCCTCACAGCAATGCGCTACATTCGTCAGCACACGGCGGCGATCGCAGTCCCAACAGACCGAGCTTCAAGCCTGACTGAAGCATCCAATCCAAAATTAGGTCAGCCGACGAAGATCATTGCGCTGTCAGCCAGTATTACCGCTGAAGATGAGATGATGTTAAAACAGGCGGGTTTTGATTCTTGTCTCCTAAAGCCTTGTCGGGGTCATCAACTCCTTGCCTCGATCGCGATGCATTTGGACCTTCAATTTGACTATCCTGATACGCCGACTGAACGCCGATCGCCGATCGCCGCAGAGCCGATCGACCTCGCGATTCATCTCCAAGCTTTGCCAGACGAATGGCGATCGCAGTTCCAGTCTGCCGCTTCTGAACTGAACTTCAATCCCTGCTTATTTCTCATCGAGGAGTTGCCTCCAGAACACGCTCAGTTGGCAAAGGCGCTGCGGGAGTTAGTGAATGAGTTTCGGTTTGACACGCTTCTTGAATTGATTGAAGGAGCGTCCTAATCCAAATTCTGAAGTAGCCTGCGAAGACTTATTGACGATCGATCGGCTCTGGGTTGAAGCCGAATTTTAAGGGCATTCATTGAAAGATTGAGTGTGATTGCCCCATTCCACAAGTTACAGCCGATGGCAGGACAGTCGGTTTTGCATCCATTAGCACGTTGGTGGAGCTTGTCCCAAGAACAATCGCACCAGATTCATCCACTTGAATGGCACTAGCTTCAATTAATGGCTGGGCGCTTCCAGTGGGTTGAATGAGCGTGGAACGTGTCGGGGTGAGTGGGCGAGTATCAGTCCAGGGACGATCGGAACTTCTTCTCCGCATAGGATCCTGAGGAATCCCGCCTCGTCCGGTTGCGATAAAGGAACTATTTTTGGCATTGCCACATCGATCGGCGATTTGACGACTGGAATCTATAATATCGACGGGGAGTTCATTTAAGCTATTGGCGGGATTGATGCCGATCGTATTCACTTGGACATTGCCGTTAATCCCAAATTCTGAACTGGCGGTGATGTCATTGTCTGGTGTGAGCGCCGTGCGATATTGAAGTCCGAAGAGACCTTGAGTATTAATTTTAATGTTGCCACCCGTTCCTTGAATAGCATTAGTAATAATGTCACTATTTTCCAATCCGACAATGATGGGAGAATTGATTTCAATATTTCCCCCATTCCCAATTCCGGCGGCGGTCGCATTAATCCGACTGCCTCGGCGTAAGAAGATACTTTCCTGAACGGACAACTTAATATCTCCCCCCTGACCGGATTGGGTCGAGGCGGTAATTGCACTGCCTCGATCGAGTTGAAGAGAGTTCGCAGTCACCGACAACTTTCCCGCTGTCCCCGTCCCTGTATTATCGACTCGAATACTTCCCCCGTCTTGGACTTGGACTAAAGGGCTATCAATGGCAAGATTACCAGAATCACCTGTCGGCACTGAAGGCAATCTAAAAATCTGCTGAAATATCAGCGGCAAGGTCTCTCCCGAAGCTGCAATCCGACTCTCTTGCCCAGAGCGTCCTCGCCCCGAAACTTGGATGGATTCTGAAGCCTGAATTGTTAGATTTCCGGCGGCTCCACTGCCTAGGGTACTGCTGGAAATTGCCCCACCGTCTCGTATCAATATCTGTCGAGTTTTGACTAGTAGTTTGCCAGCATCCCCGCCTGAAAAAGTTGTATTTGTTAAGGTACTGCCAGTACCAATTATTATATTTTCACCCATTAGATCGATCGTATCAGCGCTGACCTCAAGATTTCCACCTGCGCTGCCTCCAAAAACTGTACTAGAAATGCTGCTGCCGCCATAAACTCGTAATTGCTGGGTTGTAATTGTATTATTCCCGGACGATCCGCCTCCAAACAAGGTCGAGGTAATAATTCCACTAACCCGAGATGGATCGACTGGTGAAAACCCAGACGCGATAATGGAATCTGTGGCATTGACCAAAATATTGCCCCCTCGTCCGCCCCCTAAGTACGCCACAGCAGCAATTGCACCACCCTCGAAGAGCTTTATAGTTTTAGCTACTACGGTAACCTCTGCCCCTTGCCCTGATCCAAATGTTTCCGAAGTAATGAGACTTGGATCTCGATTAGGCAGAGATTTCTGAATAGTCAACGTTCCTGCTGCACGGACAGAAATACGATCGGCGTTTTGAATGCCCTGATTTTGGTTTAAAAGCGTGGAACTATCCTGAAGCGTAATATCTCGCCCTAGAAGTTGAATCGTACCACCGGGACTGCCACTCACATCCACTAAACTGGCTCGCGACAGGGAAATATCTTCCCATTGAGCAGCATTGATATTACCGAGTCTCCAGCCTGAGCGTGAAGCATGCACGTCCACTTGACCTGCGGAAAGGCTGGCAATTTCGACGATTCCACTGGGAGCTTTGAGATTTCCACCTTCTAAGCTGATGGTGTTACCCACTAAAGTCAGGGTCCGTCCCCGATTGACGGTTAATGTCGATGGGTTGGTATTGACTGGTGCAGGGGAAAAGAGGGTGGGGCGAAACAGCGTATGTCCGACGCCTTGGACGGTGATGGGTCCGGAACTTTGTCCCATTTGAAGACCGATCGGCACATTTACACTCAACAATGCAGGCGTCGCATTGGCTGTATTAAATTCAATTCCATCTGAAAACTTAATGGAACTTGCGGTTGTTCCTAGAAAAGAGCCACCTAATTGCAATTGGGCATTGGGTCCAAAGACGATTCCGTTGGAATTCATCAAAAATAGATTGGCATTGCCCTGGGTTTTGAGAATACCGTCAATGTTTGAGAGCTGAGATCCGGTAACACGACTGAAGATATTTTGAACATCCGTAGCGTTGTTGAAAATTGCAGAGCCGTTGGTTGGGATAGAGAATTGGTTGAAACTATGGAATAGATTGTTGCCCGATCGGGTCCCATTATTAATCCCATAGGCTGTCCCGGTCAGATTAACTATCGTTCCAACAGTGTTGTCTGGAACGACCTGTGCAATAGCCTCTTCATTCAATACGATCGCATTCAGCAGTACCCATGCTGACCCAACAACTACTCGCTTCATGATCTACCTGGGAATCGGTTATTACTCCTAGAGTTCCCAATTCATAAAATTTGACTCATATTGAAACCTATGGAATCGAACTGGGATTCGAGGGAGAATCCCAGGGACAACAGATTGATCTGCGATCGGACTTGCTTCTTGTCATCCGTTGGTAACCTGCAATGTAACGCAAGTTAGCCAACAGGACTATCAGTTATGAGACGACAGGCACGACATAGCGAGTCACGGCGAGAGCGCCTGCTAGAGCAGATGCAGCTAGGGAGAACAACGCTGAACTGAAGACCCACCAAGCAGCACCCGCCGCAACTTTCCGTGTTTCGCGCACCTGCTTTTGAGTTGCATGTTTAATAGCTTCAAGACGTCTTTGCGTTTCCTGCTGAACCCGTTCTACTTGGTGAAGCACCCCATTGCGAGCCGATTCAACTTGACCCACAATACGGTTTGCATCGGCTTCGGAGATATCCTCCCGCGAACTCAAGAGCGCCACTAAAGTATCACGATCGAATTGGGTTAGGCGATCGCGCAAGGCTTCTAATCCCATCTGCGGATCATCAAACAATTTGCCAAAGTCCTGCTTAATTCCGTCATAGTTAAGTTCAGGGCGTTCCAAATTATTTAAGTAGGTGCGCACACTTTCAAATCCTTTATCAATGGTGGATTGAACGGCCTGCTGAACCTGCTGAATTTGATCTTTAACCGCCTTGAAATTAGCTTCCACTTGGTCAGCAATGTGATTAGCTTCTTCCTCCGTCATGTCTTTTCGTTGGGCTAACAGCGCCACAAAAGTACTCCGATCAAAGTGGGAAGCCCGATCGCCTAAACTCGCGAGTCCCGCACGCGGATCGTGAAGCAGCAGTTGAAGATCGCGCTTAATGCCCTCTGGATTCAACTCTTCCTTGTGAGTCTGTTGTAGATAGCTTTCCAGATTCGATTCAAAGTCAGCAGCCTTTTTCTGAACCCGGTTTGCCAATCTTCTGGGGGCTTTGACGATGCTACGCAGGGTTGATTGCACTTGATCAATGGTTTGATTGACTTGTTCTTCAGTCAAATCATCGCGCTGACTTAAAAGCTTGACCAACGTTTCACGATCGACATGGGACAACCGTTCCCGCAAAGCATTTGTACCCGCCTTTGGGTCATTGAACAACGTCGATAAATCCCGTTGAATCCCTTCAGGGTTGAGTTCTTCAAGCTTGGTTTTTCGGAGATAATCCGCCAGCGCTTGAGTGGTCTGTTCATATTGTTCTTTGGCCTTGCCTGCCAGCTTTTGTGGGGCTTGAACAAGGGTGTTCCGCACCGATTCCACTTGATCCAGCACTTGGTTCACTTGTTCTTTGCTCAGATCTTGGCGTTGGCTCAAAAGCTGGACCAGCGTATCGCGATCGAACTGTGAGAGCCGACTACGCAAGGCATGTGCTCCCGCCTCCGGGTCATCGAATAGCGTTTTGAAATCTCGCTGGATGCCTTCGGGATTGAGTTCTTCTTTGTGGGTATCGCGCAGATAGTCTGATACTTTCTGGCGGAGTTCTTGCGCTTGTCCTTGGAGTCGATGGTGTGATTCTTGACCTTGCGATAAGACCCGATCGCGCGTCTTTTCCAGTTGATTAACAATGTGGCTCGATTCTTCAACATTAATGTCTTTGCGCTGACTCAGCAACTGCTCCAAAGTCGGACGATCGAATGGGCGAAGACGATCATCCAATGCCTCAAACCCTGTTTCTGGACCATCGGCTAGCAACGACCCAAAGTCTCGGGCGATCGCATCTGGCGTTAAGTCAGTTTTGCTCGTAGACCGTAAATAATGTCCAACATTCTTGCGAAGATCATGCGATCGTTTTTGAGTCGCTTCTGTCTCGGCGGTAGCCAACACATTAACTCGAATGGAATCCAATTGACTGGCTAAATTTTGAATCCTTGGGGGAGTGAAGTCATCTCGTAAACTGAGGACTTGGACAAAGTAGTCCCGATCGATCGCCATCAACTCTTGATGGATGATACTTGGGTCAGCGGCGGCATCGTAAATCACATGGCGGAATTCTTCCTTCGCATTGTCTTGGTTGAGCTTCCAAGACGGTGAAAACAACAAGTAATCCTCTAAATCAGCCTGGATGAGACTAAACGATTTGGCTGTAGAGCTTCCGCTAGAGGGGCGATCGCTCTTACCCTCAATGCGACCTTGGGCGTCCAATACATTAGTGCCAAACGTCCGCAGTTGTGCCCCAATCTTCTCCACGTCTAAATCGGATAGATTAACATTTTGCAAAACTCGACTCAGCACGGCTGTTGTACCAAACTGCAAAGCTCTGCTGGTCAAATTTTCGCTAGAATCACCCTGCTCAGAGGCTGATTTTACCCATTGGCTAAGTTGATCACTGAGTTTGCCCGATTTCAAATCTTGGGGTGCGGCTGACTTCAGTTGTTGAATCAATTCTTGCGGATCGATCGCATCTTTAGAACTAACCACTTTTTTCCAAGCAGCTTCTAACTGATCGGTGATGCGACTCACATCTTGCTTCGAGAGATCAGTGCGACTACTGACTAATTTGGCTAACGTATCACGATTGACATTTTTGAGCAGATCACTACTCCCGATCGCACCAAAATCAACCTCCTTCAGCAACTTCTCAAACTGTCCTCCTAGTTGGTCAAAATTCAACTGAGGCAACTGCACTTGGTCTAAAGAACGCTGCAATGTGGTCCGAATGCTATCCGGGTCAAAGCCTGCCGTCAACTCGCGGCGCACGGCAGCAGTAATTTCTTCAGCCGTTGAAACGATTTGGTTCTTCGCGATATTTGCGCCAAGGACAGCGCTACCCGTGCCCAACAAACCTTGGACTCCTGTAGTGGCGGTGCTAATAATCGATCCCATCAATGAACCCACCGCAGACGAACCAAACCAAGTCAGAACGGTGAAGAAAATAGCCCAAATAATGACGCCAATGATGGACCCAATCATGGGACTTCCCACCAAACTTAGCTTGACCGCCAGAAAGGTGGCGAGGAATAGGGCGATGCTAATGCTGATCAGCAGTCCTAACCCAACCTTCGTCTCGATGCCCCGAAGGGTATCCCCCAAATGTTCATCAGAATCACTCTTTTTTGTAGGACTGTTTGTGGGAGTATCGGGTCCTGCAATGACTGCGATCGCTAAATTGGCAAAGAGCAGTTGAAAGGCAAAGGCCATGATTACTCCAACCACCAGCGCCAACGCAAATTTGGCTCCAGAAAAGATCAGTACAGGGTTATCAACGGGCAATTGTCCAACGATCGAATTAGCAGGTAGCATAGCAGCACTACTATTAGACATATCCAAAACAAATGCGGCGGATGTGACTAGAACAGAGACTAAACCCATCGTGAAAATAAAGCTACGGGTCCTGTGTGATACTGTCATTTTCTTGACTCCCAATATAAATCTTGCTGAATGCCTAGACCTGAGGCATAAACCTGAGGTCTAGACCTGAGATGCCTAAACTAAGAATTAAAAAACTTTATAATTAGAAATGCACCTACTATATGGCCCAAGCTCATCGAGCCGAGAAAACCTGCCCAACTAACGTTATTGAAGAGTGCTCCAAATGGACCTAGCGGCATCTTTGGTCCCACGTTGGGATACTGAATCGTGCGACTCGCAATAAATAAAATCGATAGACAGGCTCCGCTCAACACTAAAGAACGCGACCAGTTCCAAGTTTCGATCGGGTTACTAGCAGCCGTTTGAGCCAAGCCTAACAGGGATAACTGATTCATAATTGTTCCTCCTTTTTTGATTAAATCAGGACTTGATTGGTCCTAAACCGAAATTTCTCAGCTTTTTATAACGTTGAAACTTAGCGAAATAAGCCTATATAAAATACCGAATTTATCCCAATAAAGTAAACTGTCAAAGGAAGGACTAGCGCCCAAAAATATGCGTCAATATAGGCACGCCAGACACTATTAGGCTCGTCAGTAAGCTAGTATCATGCGGCGTAAATAAGCCAGGTATTCAGAGCCTCTTCGTTAGGTTTGGGGCACGGCGTGCCATGCCTACAGATCCGGGTTTCAGAAATTGTAGGGGAATGGCTTGCCGTGCCCCAAACCTAACGAAGAATAGATCAATGACGTCTGATGGTTTGGATGGGTTGCAATACTAGCCTTACTTACGCCGCATGGTACCCGTACAGCGAATCTATGAATTTGCAGAAATAACGGATGATCAATGAGAGTGTATGGCTGCTACGATCGGTCACGACGACCTTCCTCGCTAAATCATGTCTAAAATTGCCTTCGACAAACCTAAGTACAAATCCTTCGAGCTACCCGGTGCTCGCCCCCAATACAATCCCGATCGCTACGGCCAAGTGGCTCACATTGCATTGGATTTGGCATTGGACATTCCGAATCAAATCTGCGAAGGAACCTGCACCACGACGATCGTTCCCGTTCGCAATGGGATTACAAACATTGTCTTAGACGCTGTTGAGATGCGAATCAAATCAGTACAGGTGTCAGGGCAGGATCAGACATTCAGTTATGACGGCCATCAGTTACAGATTAGCTTAACGAACTCAACTGTGATTGGCAGTGCGATCGATCTGTGTATTGGCTACAAGCTTGATCGGCCTCAGCGCGGAATCTACTTTATTGCGCCAAATGAGCATTATCCCAACAAGCCAACCCAAGTCTGGACCCAAGGCGAGGACGAGGATTCACGGTATTGGTTTCCGTGTTTTGACTACCCCGGACAGCTTGCGAGTTCAGAAATTCGGGTCACGATTCCTAAATCAATGATCGCGATTTCTAACGGTGAACTAATTAGCACTGAAGAACAGGGTGATTCAACCCTTTATCATTGGAAACAAACGGAAGTTCATCCGACCTATTTGATGACGCTGGCGGTGGGTGACTTTGCCGAAATCCGGGATGAGTGGAACGGTAAGCTGATTACTTACTACGTCGAGAAAGACCGCGAAGAATCCGCCAAGCTCACTATGGGCAAGACCCCGCGCATGGTCGAGTTTTTCAGCAAAACCTACGGCTACCCCTACGCCTACCCGAAGTACGCCCAAGTGTGCATCGATGACTTCATCTTCGGCGGCATGGAAAATACCAGCACAACCCTGCTCACCGATCGCTGCCTGCTGGACGATCGCGCTGCCCTAGACAACCTGCGCAGCGAAACCCTCGTTGCCCACGAACTCGCCCACCAATGGTTTGGTGACTTGGCGGTGATTAAGCATTGGTCCCATGCCTGGGTCAAAGAAGGGGCGGCGACCTATGCTGAAGTGCTGTGGCTGGATCATGAGTACGATTCCGATCTGGCCCGGTACTACTGGCTCGGCCAAGCTCGGGAATATCTCGACGAAGATTCCAACCGCTACCGTCGTCCGCTCGTGACCCATGTGTACCGCGAAGCGATTGAACTCTACGATCGACATATCTACGAAAAAGGGTCCTGCGTCTATCACATGATTCGCACCGAGCTAGGCGATGAATTGTTTTTCAAAACGCTTTCGACTTTCCTAACTGACAACGCTCATAGCACCGTCGAAACGATCGATTTACTTCGTGCTATTGAGAAAACAACAGGCCGAAATCTAACGTTCTTGTTTGACCAATATGTTTACCGAGGGGGTCATCCTGATTACAAAGTGGGATACAGTTGGGACAATGATTCCAACCTCGCTAAAGTGTCAGTCACACAAACACAAGTCGCAGACGGAACAACCGACGGATTGTTTGATCTCAAGTTACCGATCGCCTTTACCAGTGCAGGCACCACCCAATCGTTCACCGTCCGCATTCACCAGCGCGATCAAGCCTTCTACTTCCCCCTTTCGGCCAAGCCCGATTACGTCAGCTTCGACGCAGGCAACAACTTCCTAAAAACCGTCGAATTAGACTATCCACTCCCCGAACTTGCCGCGCAACTCGTCCAGGATCCTGACCCGTTATCTAGGCTTCATGCAGCAGCAGCCCTAGGCAAAAAAGGCAATCTCGAAGCCCTAAACCGCCTCAAAGATGCCCTAGCTCAGGAAAAATTCTGGGGCGTGCGCGTGGAGATTGTGGAGGCGATCGCGGCCATCAAGCTTGACCAAACCGTTGAAGTCTTGATCAATGCCCTGCAAGACCCCAGCCCCCACGTCCGCCGCGCCGTCATCCCCGCCCTCGCCCAGCAGAAGACGCCCGCCGCCTACACCGCCGTTAAAGCCGTTGCCCTCTCTGGCGACCCCAGCTATTACGCCGAAGCGGGAGCCATCAACGCCCTCGGAACCTTTGCCACCTCCGGTCTCTCCGATGCCCCCGAAGAGACGGAAGTGTTAGCCATCTTGACGTCAGTACTCGAAACGCGAGACGGCTGG
>JAYUJY010000264.1:0-11762 GCA_043764895.1 Synechococcales cyanobacterium
GATAATGATGTGATGAGAATAGAGAAAGGGAAGAGGAAGAGGACTCGAAAGTGAGACGCAGTGTGGGTCTTGAATGAGAGGAGGGGAAGGGAGAAAGGGGGCGATCGCGCGAAGGGCTGTTACGAGTTTTGTCGTGCTCAATTGCGGTACTCTCCCAACAGCTTTCACGTTGAGCATTACATTCCAGGGAGTCTCGGTGGGAGTAGCAGCGCCGGAAATCTGACTTTAGCTTGTCCCCAATGCAATCTCCACAAAGCAATCAAGATTGAGGCGACCGATCCGGTGGCGGAGCAGAAGGTTCAGCTTTTCCATCCACGTCAGATGACATGGGATGACCACTTTAGATGGAGTGATGACACCCTGTACATGATTGGAATCAGCTCAATCGAACGGGCAACGGTGGAGTTATTACAGACGAACCGTGAGAATCTGGTTAGTCTGCGTTGGGCGTTACAGCAGCTCAGGCTCCATCCTCCCGATTGGGTGTGGACGATTACCTAGGATAGGGTAAATTATTTAGAGGTTGAGATTTTGGGTGTAAGTTTGATCGGTTCGTGGTGAAGGTTTACAGGAAGACTTGTTGAGATTGTATGGCTGTGTCTGTTTCGTTGGTGGTTACGGTTTACAATCGGCAGTCGTTTTTGGCAGCGACGATCGAGAGCATTTTGGCGCAAACCTATGGGGATTTTGAGTTGGTGATTTGGGATGATGGGTCTACGGATGAGTCGGTGTCGATTGCTCAACGGTATGCGGAGAAGGACGATCGGATTCAAGTGGTGTTGGGTCAAAATCAGGGCGTTACAGCGGCGCTGAAAGCAGCGATCGCTATGACTCATGGAACGTATTTAGGCTGGGTGGATAGTGATGATTTATTAGCACCGACCGCGTTGGAGGAAACGATCGCTGTTCTGATGTCAGAACCGACTGTTGGGGTGGTGTATACGCATTATCATGCGATCGATGAAGCGGGTGTTGATTTAGGATTAGGCGTGCGGTGTCATGTTCCTTATAGTGTGGATCAATTGTTAGTGAATTTTATGACATTTCACTTTCGGTTGCTGCGTCGATCGGTGTATGAGGCTGTTGGGGGGCTGGATGTGAGGTATGAACGGGCGGAGGATTATGATTTGTGCTTACGGTTATCGGAGGTGACGGAGATTCGATGTGTGCCGAAGCTGTTGTACTTTTATCGCCAGCATTCAGGGAACATGACAAATGATGAGTTGGAGCAGATTCGGTGGTCTTATCAGGCGAGTGTGGCGGCGTTGAAGCGGCGTGGGTTAGCGGGGAAATATGCGATCGAAATGCGGGTAGTGAGTCAGTTTTTATTACGTCGGATTGGGGACGAGGAATAGGAGATTTTGAGTGCGGAAGTGTTCGAGGGTGGTTAAGATTTTCCAGCGGTGAGTTGAGAAGACGGGAGCAAAGAGGGGTACGGCGTCGATGAGGTCGGCAGGGGGGATGTGAGTCAGGTCAGTGGGTGGAGTGAGGGAAAGGCTGAGATGGGGCGCGAGGGGGATGCCTGGAGTGACGATCGCAGAGAGGGTTTCGGGGAGTCCGACGAGGGCTGAAAGGGCTTGGGTAAGGGCGATCGGGTTTAGTGGCTGATGCTGGAGTAAGGTTTTCCAAAGATGGTGCAGTATTCGACGGGCGTGGTCTTCGAGGCGATAATTGCCGGATGTTTTTTGTAGGGCGGCGAGAATCATGGCTTCGGAATAGGTCAGGGCAATGGGAGTTGGGTAATGGGGGTGATTCAGAATATATTGATGTCCCTGCTGGGTGAGATGGATGGGTGGGAGTTGCCATAGGTCGCAGGATTGGTTGAGGAGTTGCCAGTGATGGGGTTGAATGTTTGGATTGGATGGGGCGTTGTTCTGGAACCGTTGGAAGAGGGTTTTGAGGGTTTGGGCGCGGGTGAGGTAAGGGGTAGATTGAGTGATTTGTTGGTTGGACCACTGGTGATAGATGACGTGGGTTTCGGGGATGTAGAGGAACTGGAAGCCGGAGAGAGCAGCGATCGTAAAGTATTCGCGGTCGCTGCTGACGGTGGTGGTGGTGGGATGCCATGCTTGGCGGTCGTAGAGCGTTTGGGCGGCAGTGCGGCGAAGTAAATAACTATGGGGTGGGTGCCAGTCGTCGATTAAGCATTGGAATAGGAAGTCATCGTGTTGTTGGCTGGTGAAGTGGAGTTGGGTGCTAGACGAGCCGTGATGGAATTGCCAGGTCCAGTTACTGTAGGCAATATCGAAGTTGGGATTGGCGGTGAGGGCAACGACTTGATGAGTGATTTTGTTGGGGTCAATCGTATCGTCAGCATCAAGCCATTGGATAAACTCACCGTTGGCATGGGTAAAGCCTAGGTTACGGGCATGATTTGCGCCGGGAGTTTGGCAATGAAGGAGTTTGAAGGGGAATGGGGATTGAGGAATGAGTGATTGAGTGATCGCGACCGATCGATCGGTTGAATGGTTATCAACAAGGATAATTTCGATGTTGGGGTAGGTTTGGTTAAAGCAACTTTTGAGGCAATGAGTGAGAGCTAGATTTGCGTTGTAGCAGGGGATGATAATGGAGACGATCGGGTTAGTTTGCTTTAACGTTTGAGGCATCATTTCTGGGTTCTGGATACAGTACAATCGTATGACTCAGTTATTATCGATCGGTATGTTCAATCCTTCAGATAAAGCCCAAAATAATGATGAATCGATCAGTCATGACCAAAGTTTTAAGGAATTAATTTCTACGTTCTTTATGGAATTTCTGGAGTTATTTCTACCGGAATTTGCAGCGACGATCGATCCGACTTCGGTTACTTTTTTGCAACAAGAATACTTTATTGATTTGGTCGAAGGTGAGGAAAAGATCGTAGACTTGCTGGCGGAAGTGAAGCTGGCTGGGGAGGATGCCACTATTTTAATTCATCTAGAGCCGCAATCTACCAGCCAGACAATTTTCCCACAACGGTTATTTTTCTACTTTGCACGACTGCATCAAAAGCACTTGAAGCGAATTTACCCGATCGCAATCTTCTCCTATGATAAACCGAAAAAAGTGGCTAAAACAACCTACACGGTGGGGTTTCCGCATTTGAAGGTGTTGGAGTTTAACTTTGCGGCGATTCAATTAAATCAGTTGGACTGGCGGGATTACCTCGATCGCTCTAATCCAGTTGCAGCCGCACTGATGTCGAAGATGAGCATTGCGACGAAAGACCGACCGAAGGTGAAGGCGGAGTGTTTGCGGCTGTTGGTGACGCTGAAGCTGGATCCGGCAAAAAGTCGGTTGATTTCTAAATTTGTGGATACGTATTTGCGATTAAATATTCAGGAAGAAAGCACATTTCAGGCTGAGATTGATAAAATGGGAATGACTCAAAAGGAGGAAATTATGCAAACGATGACAAGCTGGGAAGAGAAGGGTATGGAGAAAGGGCTTGAACGGGCTACACAGTCGATCGCACTCAACATGCTCAAAGACAATTTCTCGTTAGAACAGATTTCTCGCTTAACTGGACTGACGATCGCTCAGCTCCAACAGATGCAAGCTGATAATCAGTAGAGGCAAGACTTCAAAAAGAGAAAATTATGCAGACCATGACAAACTGTGAGGAGAAAGGTATAGAACGAGGTCTCGATCGTCAACGATCGACGATTCTCCGACAACTGACCCGAAAAGTTGGACCGATGACAGATGAGACGATCGAGCAAGTGAATGGGTTATCTTTCGATCAGTTAGAGAATTTGGCAGAGGCTCTATTGGACTTTACTCAGTTTGAGGATCTCCTTAAGTGGTTCGCAATCGATTGCACTTGAGCCATGCTGAGTCGATCGCCCTCAATATGCTCCGCAAAAAGTTGGAACTAGAGACGATCGCCGAAGTCACTGGACTGACTATCGCCCAAATACAACAGCTTCAAGCCGATAACCAGTAGAAGGATTACGGGTCGATCACCCTCAACCTCTTACGGCAAGTAATATCGAGGCAATTATACAAGCGACATGACCTACCCTGCCCTAACTTCGAGAGATGCACGCAAAATTAACATAGGGAGTGGGCGATCATCAAGATAATAGGTCCGACGATCGCTGACGAGATAGTTATAGAGAGTTAGGCAAGACAACGACTTACCGAATACAGCTTGTAAAACCATTGATTAAATAGATTTAACAGAAAAATTTTTTCTGTAATTAACGATACTGTATGTCAAGGAAAAAATTGTAGATATTATAAAGCTCATAAGTAGAAGAATCCATAGAGAAGAATAGCCTGTTCCTCGACACTTATTGAGAATATCTACTCGACAAAAATCGGGTCCCCATATATCTAAATTAACTATGTATGTGATTCCTGCCCAATTATTGAGTAATAAGGGAGCAACAATAATACTTGGCAATAACATGCCTACTAAAAAGGTTTTGGTTAAAGATATCAATCCAGATTTAACTTTTAGTTTATATGACTTATTTTCATAAATTTTAGACTTTAAAAAAGTGACAATACCTATTAATAATGAAATAACTGCAGAAGGTAAAATAGTCCCAATAAAATAAAATAAAATTGCAGGTGCTCCAAGGCCGCTAGAAATACATAAGATAGCTAAGCATGGGATAAGAAATCCGATGATAAAGAAGTTACTAATCAATCTTAAGTTCTTCATAATCATTTAGTAATTTTGTAAAGGACAACTCACATCGTTATAGTTTTGTTATGAAATTTTAGATTTCACAACAAAACTATAACCTATTTCAGCATTAGGTTAAGAATATAATACCTCACCTTATCTCTTTCACTTTGAACATTAAAGACATTGTAGACTTACAGAGTATAGTTCCAACCAGGAGCATTATATTTTGGCGTTGGCACTTCGAGGTCAGGGTACCTGGCTGCTGTTCTTACTAATGCTGCTCTCATTGCAGTATTACTATTGTTTAGAAATGCATTATACGGATATTGCATAGAACTAATTTCTTCTCCTACCTCCTTGAAATAATTAACCATTTCCAAATTTCGTTTTTCTATACACCTAGGATCATTTGGATCAGAATAAATTAATTGTCTTTGATCTCTGTCATATTTCATATCCGCATTAAATTGTTCTTGTGTCCGTCTTGGCTTCTTTGTATAATCTACAGGCTTATAATCATCTTTCCAGATAATATACTCTTTATTAGAATTCTTTATTATTCTAATTGAATTGTCAAAGCCATAAGTTTCCTGCCATGTTCTTGTTTTAAGATAAAGATCAATATGATGAAAACCTCCACCTAAATCACTGAACTCATAAGATATTTCAACTTTACCAGAGGGATCTTTATGGTTTATAACCTTGTTCCCAACATAGCGGTACAAATTAGCATCGTCTGCACTAAAGCCGATCGGATCTTGCCCAATAAACCGCCCACTAAAGGAATCAAAATACCTTGCTCTGTAATAGTTCAGCCCCGTCTCAGCATCAAACTCCCGCCCTGTGTAGCGATATCGTGAATCATCCGTCGCTCCCAACATCGTAGACACTACATTCCCAAACGCATCAAACTCAAAGCGATTTCGCACAATCCCGTCATTCCCGACCAATGCCCTCACCGATCCAAGCTGGTCCGTGAGTTGCCAAGATACATTTCCACCACCTTTATCCTGAGCTAGGATTTGGTCTACCTGGGTGCCGTAGAGGTATCGAACATTCGGCGTTGTCGCTGCTCCGGTGAGTTCTAATGCGACGTGGTTTCTGTCGTAAGCATAGCGCGTTGTGACTCCACCTGTTGTTTTAGAAATGCGTTGATTACCCGCATCGTAGGCATAAGCGGCGATCGACACTCCTCCTTCAACGACACTCACTAATCGATTTCGATAATCCCAGGTAAAGGTTCG
Organism: Synechococcales cyanobacterium; assembly: GCA_043764895.1. Classification (GTDB taxonomy): domain Bacteria; phylum Cyanobacteriota; class Cyanobacteriia; order Leptolyngbyales; family Leptolyngbyaceae; genus JAAFJU01. Next base: position 5,869 of record JAYUJY010000264.1, read on the forward strand.
GGTGATATTGGTCGATCGATCTCTTCGTGTTTTGAGATTGCCTTCATCATCGTAAGTGTAGTCATATTTAGCATCCGCAGAGAGTTGATTATTTCCGCCTGTGACATATCCAGCATTAGTCCGATTCCCATTTGCATCATAGGTGTAAGCTTCATCGATCGATTGGTCGGACTGTAATCCGCCCCTTTCAATTCATCATTATTCGCGTAGTCATAGTTGACGAACGTCCCATCGGCATTGGTAATTTTCTTAATCCGACTACCCTTGTCATAGGTGAAGGCAAAGCTGAAAAGTGTAACTCCAGTCGCATTAGTCTGTTCAACAACTTTGCTATCTTCTAGCAATCCCAATTGTATAAAACTTTAGAAAAGTCGAGTTTTTGTAAATCTGATCTTTTAATAAAGAAATTACCTATTCCTAGATCAGACCACTCAATATAAATCTTTTCTAAGGCACTTCCATCAGAACCAATTTGTAAAAGTAGTATGTATTCTTCTTCTCCAGAAATAGATGCTCTGGGATCTCGCTGGCAGAAATCTGGATTACCACCTAGTCGATGTCCTTGTCCAAATCTTTCAGCGTATACAGACCAGAGATCCTCACCGCTCTTTGAGAGAATGTTCCATATTTCAGAGCCAATTAATTCATCAAATCTATAGTCATAACTTAAAATAGAACCTGATTTTAGATCAAAGCTTAAAGCAAAGCATTCCTCGCGACAAGGGGTGTAGGAATCAAAAATCCAGAAGGGAAGAAAATGATTTTCATATGTCCAAATTGTTTTAAGGAAGTCAAAGTTAGTAATTAGACTAGATTTGTCTAATTTAGGAGTAGGAAAATATAGAATACGAAATTTATCTTGATTTGTTGGGTTTCCATAATCCAGACCATAATAGCCATCTCCTGCAATATAGAATTGAAGGATTCCACTCTCTGGAAAATCTTCTAGGCGTGGAGTTTCCTCAAAGTTAATTTGTGCAAGTAAATAAAGATGCTCACCATTTCGGGTCGTGGGATAGGGAACACTTTTGGGTAGATAAGGGAATCCAAAGAATTTGCTCTGAGTCGGGCTAGCACCTTGCATTAAATGAGTTTTTATTTCAACAAAAGGCTTTACCGTTAGTTCTAATTTACTCCTAAATCCTTCTAGCTCATGTGGAAGATTGATACGTTCCATATTTTTAACTTCCTAAGGGTTTTTAATTTTTATTGGATTAGTATACGCTATAAATATGGGGAGATACACTACTCCAGCACTTACTCCAATTGGTCTTAAAGTTTCTGTAGAGCCAGGTTGAGTTCTCTTGTACCACAAGTTTACCTCCATAATTGCACTTACACGTATTCTATCAGGGGGACATTTAAGGGAAGTAGGATCTAAGAAAATGGCATCAATATTTCTTCTCACACTTTGTTCAAAGTCTCTCCAATCTGATTTAGGGTATTGATTAAAGCCACGTGTAGCTTGTGCGAAAAGGTTATTGGCATCATTCCCGTCTCCACCAAGTTGTTTTCCTATAATGTGTCCGGCTTGATCACTATCTCTTATATCAACAACTTTTGACCGATTGGCTTTTGATCCACCATTGTTTTCGGACCCGGTATATGTGATTCTTGCTCTAGTGATATCAGACTGAATGTATAAATATGGATCTTGCTGTCTCGCCGCAACTACTTGTCCAATATCGGTAACAGTGTGCGTACCGTCCCTATCTTCGTATCGGATCATTCGGCTAGTAATTGCCCTTCCATATAATCCAAGTGGGTCAATACGATCGGTCGGTCGGTTTTTGACATAAGCGTATAGATTGGCACCATCGCCCGAGTCAAAGCCGATCGGATCTTGCCCAATAAACCGCCCACTGAAGGAATCAAAATACCTCGCCCTGTAGTAGTTCAGTCCCGTCTCTGCATCAAACTCCCGCCCTGTATAACGATATCGTGAATCATCTGTCGCCCCTACCATCGATGAAACTACATTCCCAAAAGCATCATACTCAAACCGATTCCGCACCACGCCATCATTACCGACTAGCGCTCTGACCGATCCAAGCTGGTCAGTGAGTTGCCAAGACACATTCCCACCACCCTTATCCTGAGCTAGGATTTGGTCTACCCGAGTGCCATAGAAGTACCTAACCGTTGGAGCTGTGCTTGACCCAGTGAATTCCAGTGCGGCATTGTCTCTGTCGTACACATAGTGAGTCGTGACCCCACCCGTGGTCTTAGAAATGCGTTGATTGCCCGCATCGTAAGAATAAGCGGCGATCGACACTCCTCCTTCAACGACACTCACTAATCGATTCCGATAATCCCAAGTAAAGGTTCGCGTGATGTTGGTCGATCGATCTCTCCGTGTTTTGAGATTGCCTTCATCGTCGTAAGTGTAGTCATATTTTGCATCCGCAGAGAGTTGATTGTTTCCACCTGTGACGTATCCAGCATTGGTCCGATTCCCATTTGCATCGTAGGTGTAAGCTTCATCTGATCGATTGGTCGGACTGTAATCCGCCCCTTTCAATTCATCATTATTGGCGTACTCATAGTTGACGAATGTCCCATCTGCATTGGTAATCTTTTTAATCCGACTGCCATTGTCATAGGTGAAGGCAAAGCTGGAAAGTGTGGCTCCTGTTGCATTGGCGTGTTGAATCTGAGTGAGACGATTGAGTGGGTCGTTGTAAGAATAGGTGCTCGTCGCAGCGTTCCCATTTGACCCACTGCGTTGTAGGCCATGGTGACGCGCTTATTCGTGATGCCGACACCCGACTGAGTAATTTGGGTGGCTCGATTTAACGCATCGTAGTCGTAGGAAGTGGTTCCCGATAGGGTTCCAGCGATCGAATCCGTCACCGATTTAATATTGCCGTTGGCATCATAACCATAGGTGAGCAAGACTCGTGCGACACCGCCAATGCCGAGATTATCGATCGTCTTCAAGCGATCGAGGTCATCGTAGGAATAGCCATATTGCGAGAGCTTCGTCCCCACTCCCCCTGCGATCGATTGGTCCGTTATGTCCATTAATCGGTCGAGGACATCATATTGAGAGGTGAACGATCGAGTTACGGTTCCTGCACTCAGCCAATTCTCTTTCGTTTGACGATTGAGGACATCGTATTCAAAGGTCCGATTAATGCCATTGCGATCGATGATTTCAAGTCGATTACCGATCGCATCGTACTTATACGTCCGCGTTTTACCCAACTGGTTTGTATCCGTCGAGAGTCGTCCTAAGCCGTCATAGACGTAGGTTGTGATGTTGACATTGGGGTCAATGATTTGGGTTTGGGCATAGACTTTACCGCCGATTGTCACTCGCCCATACTTCGTTTCCGTGAACTTCCGCGCTGCTTCAGGGACAATCGTGTTGTTGGCATCATAACTTCGGATTAAGCGATCGCGATTATCGTAACGGGATTCAGTTCGATTGCCATTGGTATCAATTCTAGCAATCACATTTCCATTCAAGTCATAGACCATTTGTGAACTATTCCCGTTGGCATCAATGACTTTAATGCGACGTCCCAAATCATCGTAGATAAAGCGCGTCATGTTTCCCTTCGCATCCACTTGAGCGGCAAGTTGATTGGCGGCATCGTAGATAAAGCGAGTGACATTACCGAGTGCGTCGATTTCCCGAGTGCGACGGCCTCGTTTGTTGTAGACGGTGTTGGTTCGTTTGCCGTTGGCATCGATCGACCCGGTGGCGTTGTTCGTCCCATCGTAGAGACTGCCAAATTGATTGAGAACCACACCTGCGGCATTCTTCCGAACGCTCCCCGTAAATCGATTGCGTGAATCATAGACCGTTTCGGTGCGACGACCCAAGGCATCCACGGTCGCCGTTTGATTCCCATTGAGATCGTATTCATAGGTCGTCGTTGCCGCTGTCAATGGCCCTGCTGTGCCATCTGGGTCAGCACCCGTCGTCTGAGTCAGACGGTCCATATTGTCGTACAGACTGGTCGAAACCGCCGCCGATCGTGGCCCAGTACCATCCGGGTCGGGTCCGGTTACTTGAATCTGATTGCCATTTTCGTCATAGAGATAAGACGTGATGGGAGCCAATAATGGCCCTGCTGTGCCATCCGGGTCAGCACCCGTCATCGTGGCCATCAGATTGGTGCCCGGTTTATAGGCATAAGTAGTGCGGTTGCCATACTCATCGATCGATGCAATTTGATTCCCGACATTATCGTACTCATAGGCCACCATCGCCTGGTCCACGGTGCCATAGGCGGAGTACATCCGTCGCACGTTCCCACCCATATTCGTTATCGCATCCACAGTGTAGTCATAGCGGGTGACACGATTCATCGCATCGCGCATTTCAAACACGCGCCCATCTGCGGTGTAGGAATACTCTGTGACGACATCATCCCCTGTTCGATTATTGAGTTCCGTGGCCGAATCGATCGTTCCCATGACCCGAATCGATCGCGTCACTCGACCTGTTGCCTCATCGAGTTGATAAATCGTTTGGCGACCGAGTTCATCGATCGTGCGGGTCACTTGATTAAAGCGTTTAGTATAGGTCCCTGAAAACAATCCAGTAGTGGGATCAAATTTCGTATCGTACTCCGTCACCTGTCTGCCTTGACTTTTCGGTAACGTCACTCGAAGGCGATCGTTGAGATAGACCAAAGCGTTAGTCTGTCCCACCGTTAAAATATCAACCGCGCCATCCAAATCTAGATCCGCTAAGGCCAGCATTCCAGAGCTACCCCAGTTACTGAATTGATAACGTTGTTTCGGTGAAAGCGTTGTCGTCCCGCCTAACTGGACATAAATTTTCGAGCGATAGAGAGGTGCATCTGTCGTGACGACATCCAACTTTCCATCGCCATCGAGATCGGCTAAAGCCACAGCGGTCAAGCCTTGATCTCCAAAAGTATACTTCTGGGCGATTGGTTGTGGAACCGCTCCAGCTTGGCCCTTAAAGACCCATAGATTATCGGTTGTGGCATTGGTTCCTACCACAATATCGCGAGTGCCATCGCCATTCACATCGCCGATCGCGATCGACGTTGGGCTAGACGTTACCGTGTAGGTTGGGGCTAATGCAAAGCCACCCGAACCCGTATTCGTCAATAGCGAGACTGAATTATTTCCTCCGTTCGCAACGGCAATATCAAGCTTTCCATCACCATTCACATCACCGATCGCCAGTGCTTTCGGATTGCTGCCCACCGCATAAGTTGCACCGTTCGTGAAGTTTCCCGTTCCCGTTCCAAATAGAACCGAAACCGTATTTCCCGTTCCATTCGTACTGACGAGATCTAAGAATCCATCACCATTGAGATCTCGAAGTGCTAGATCAGTTGGATTACCGCCTACCGCAACGGCTGAAGCCTGCGGACTGAGGAAGTTACCTTTACCATCACTCATGACGATCGTCAGCGTACCTGCCGCATTGGCGACGACAATATCTTGAGCACCATCGCCATTGAGATCCCCTGCTGCGATCGTCTGATTCGCGCCCGACAGCGAAACCAAAAGTGGCGTTGCATAAGTCCCATCCCCGTAGCCCATTTGGACCAAAAGTCCAGTACTCGTGAGCGCAATCAAATCAGGAACCCAATCGCCATTGACCTCACCGACGATCGTCTTAATCGGGGTATTTCCAAAGGAGAAGCGGGTCGGATCGACGGCAGGCAAACTGGCATTAGACTGAACAACAAAGCTGTGGTCTGTTTGTTGCCGAAGGGATGAAATCGCGCTCGGTGTGCGCAGGATGAGATCAATCTGACCGTTACCATCGAGATCACCCCAACCGAGAGGCTTGACCTCGGCATAAGCTAAACGACATTTAGTTTGCAGGTATGGCATTTCCCTTATTCTTGATGTCTCGTTGCCACTTGATTTCTAATTCTCCCTGATTTATCAAGCGA
>JAYUJY010000265.1:0-2952 GCA_043764895.1 Synechococcales cyanobacterium
GATAAGCGGAATGAGTTTATCTTTTGATAAAAATAGGGAAGAACACTCATGGTTCAGCGTGGTTCTAAAGTTCGCATCCTGCGTAAAGAGTCTTACTGGTTCAACGATGTTGGTACCGTTGCATCAATAGATGCTAGCGGCACAAAATATAACGTTGTTGTGCGTTTTGATAAGGTGAACTACACCGGATATAGCGGCAGCGCCTCTGGCGTCAACACGAACAATTTCGCCGTCAGCGAGTTGATCGAAACGGAAGCTCCACCTGCTAAGGCTCCGGCCAAAGCTCCAGCGAAAACAGCATAGGATTTTCGAGTCCGATCGGTTTTTTCGAGTTTTCGATAAGCAAAAGCGATTCCTGTTTGCAGATGGGGATCGCTTTTGTTTGGAGAATTGATGGTCTACGATCAATCCTAAATCAAATGTAGAGTTCTGATAAGCGTATGGCAATTAGGAGAAATCGATCGTTAGGCGGCAGAATTACTCATATCAGCGACCACTGAAAGGATAACATCTTCACTCACGCCATGACGCTGAAGGCTTTCCACAAGTTTGGGTAAAGTCGGTAAGGGGATCATCCTTTTTTTTTGAACGGCAATAACATCTTCTAGTGCAGCTTGGAATAACTCAGGGTCATTCTCTTCAAATGCACTTTTGAGATAGGACATTGCTCGTTCTGGAGTCTTCAAGTAATCATTCAGGACGACTTCAAAGGGAACACTTTTAGGCATCATCTTGCTCTCCATAATTTTTCCAATACTTAAGCGCTTGCTGAATATCCTGATCTTGAGAACTTTTATCACCACCGCACAATAGCAAAATAATGCAGTTCTTAACTCGACCGAAATAGACTCGATACCCCGGTCCAACGGGAATACGTAACTCAAAGACTCCATCGGCTATAAATTTATGGTCACCTAAATTTCCGAGTGGAATACGTCTAATCCTCAGCAGAATTTTTTCTGCACCTTTTCTATCTTTTAGTGTCTCAATCCAGTCTTGGAAAGGTCGTTCACCTGCGTCATTGGAATAAACTTCGACTTTCCAAGTTGTGGTTTCTGGCAAGGCTCACCCCCAAAACTGACTGTCATTATTCTAAAGCATGACCTCTCAAGATAGACACCCACCAAAGATCCACTGATGAAATCCGCAAAAGCGCTCCTGTAGGTTCTGATCAATCTTCGGATGCTGATTTTAGAGAAAACCTTTGAATCTAGATCACAACGCCGATCGGAAATTTGCTCTAAAATAAATAAAAGTTTAGGAAATGGCGAGAAGACTATGGCAACTCAAGACCTGTTTCGAGTGACGATCGCGTTTACGGACCCCGATTCCGAGCAGCGTAAAGTAGAAGCGTTGGAAGTTATTGCCGCAGTTGAAAGCGATCGATAACCCAGTGCTACGAATAATGGTTTCAACTGCTACCCTTTCCCGCAAGAGATTAGGTGCGATCGCTCATGAATTCTCTGCTTGAATCTCTCTTTGAATCAAACGATAGATGGTGGATTCTTGCATGATGTCTCTCCGTAAAATGCGATAAACGATCTCATTTTCTAATCTTAATCCAGCTAAAATCTCTGATATTGTAAGTTCTGAGCAATCGATTTAATTCTAGAAAAATCTGAATTTTGATGACTGATTATTATGGTACGATCGACCTAATCATCCAGTCATGTTTCAATAACTTAAGAAGCTATCTTCATTTATGTAGTAAATCCTCAGCCAAGGTTTGCATCATATCCGTTAAACTACTGAATACGATATCTAAGTCACCCTCCGCAGCAATATCAATGACTGGTGAGGATTGTTGTTGTTTACTATCTAGAAACACCGCATAGTAGCAAGAACTGTTTTCACAAATGAATGGGAACAGTCGCTTTCCTCCCTCTAGGAAAGGATCGGGAATAGTTGCATCTTCACCAAATACCTCTAACAGGTCAATACAAGATTCCACAGCCTGTTCCAATGGCATAAACTCCAGAATCGGAGAAACAATGGCATCGATCGAATCCCACTCTATAGAACCATTGCGCCACTGATATAACTCATAGAGTTCTTCTGGAAACTGATTCGGCAAATTTATGATTGCTTGATCAATTTCTTCACGCGACAAACCTGGCTGAAATGTCTTTGCTCGTTCTGGCCGATGTTGCTGCATCCAATTCATGATGCAATCCATTGCTACACTCAACAACGACATATGACTTAGTTCCCCGTTATTTTCTCAACATCTTACTTGCATCTGCTGAAATTTAGGCACTTACACAGGGCAAATTCCAAACCTTTAACTCAACAGACTAACAACTTCTTAGGTTAATTTAACGTCTTAGCCGTTGCATACCCAGCGCGTTTTCCAATGCATCAATTTCATCATAGACACGATCGATCGTCATAGATTGAAGAACCCGATCGTCCACAGGAGCAAGTGCGATCGGCTTAACGGCAATTGGATGGGAGGAGGACGATTCCCGAACGAATCTTCGCCGACGGCTAGCAATTATGCAGCTTTTGACGTCGCTGGATTGCGTTGGATGTAGTCCAGCAGAGCAACACTGATGAGATTTTGATAATCTTGCTCACCCGATTGCTGTTTAAAATACTCAACGATCGCCCTATCCAACACCATATGAACAGCCTGCTTACTCCGGTCAACAGGCACCCCGCCAATTCTGAAAGTCGATCGAGCAATTTGTTCTTCTGTCGCTTCAGGCGCATCAGAGAAATCAATATCCTCATCTTGCATCGCATTAATCCTTGCCCAGTCAGTTTTCGATGTTCTTAAAGAAGATGCGTTGTTCATTTTTACTCCCTCTTCGCATTGAAATAATCACAATTTGTTGGGCTACATTAACGTCTCAGCCGCCGCATACCTAGGGCGATCGCACCCAAAATCACCACGCCCGGAAGACTCGCTAACGGATTGCCATTCATGCCTGTGAGCCAAGTTGGAACCGA
>JAYUJY010000266.1:0-2933 GCA_043764895.1 Synechococcales cyanobacterium
AAACTAGGAGATATCAATGCCTTTTGGACCAGCTTCACGACTCGGGGTCAGCCTCTTCGACGAAACTCCTCCCATGGAGTGGATGCCCGGTCGATCGACTGAAGAAATCGAAACGCTCATCAACGCCGTTTATCGTCAAGTCCTAGGTAACGCCTACGTCATGGAAAGCGAACGGCTGACCGTGCCTGAATCGCAGTTTAAAAGCGGAGAATTCAGCGTCCGTGAATTTGTGCGCGCCGTCGCAAAATCTGCGCTCTACCAAGATCGCTTCTTCACCAACGTCCCTCGTTATCGCTACATCGAACTCACCTATCGTCACCTCTTAGGCCGCGCGCCCAACAGCTACGACGATATGAAAATGCATAGCGCCGTCCTCGATGCCGAAGGGTTTGAAGCAGACATTGACTCCTTCATCGATGGCGACGAATACAACACCACCTACGGCGAAAACTTCGTCCCTTACTTGCGTGGTTGGAAGACCGAAGCGCTGACCCACATGGTGGGCTTTACCCATACGTTCCAATTGGTGCGGGGTGCTTCGACCAGCTCACTCAAAGCCGATTTGTCGGGCAAAACACCGAAACTCAACGCCCTGGTCATCAACGCCCAGGCAACAGCAGTTTCCACTCCCGGAAACACCTTCAGCGCACCTACCAACGTCTCCTACGCACGTCATGGCGTCGGGGCCAGCCAGGGCGGCAAGGTCTACCGCATCGAAGTTACAGGCTACCGAGCGAAGGCCGTCAACAAGGTCTCCCAATTCCGTCGATCGAACCAGGTCTACATCGTTCCTTACGAAAACCTGTCACAAGAATACAAACGCATCCATCGCCAAGGCGGCACGATCGTTTCCATTAGCGAACTGTAATCGCACCCATTCCAGTGGCCGCTTAGGATTTTAAGTTGCCACTGGTTTTTAGTTTGAACCCACACTGATTTGATTGATCTTTAGACGCCCCTTCTATCTCGTCCTAATACAACAAAAATTGGAGTCACAATCATGGCTACAGCAACCCTTGAACTTTGGGGAACCGATTCAATTTCTGACGTCCAAACGGCCATTCGTGCCGTGTACAAGTACGTCTTGGGCAATCCCCACATGATGGACAGTGAGCGCCTCGTCTCGGCTGAATCGCAACTGTGCGATCGATCGATGTCGGTTCGTGAATTCGTCCGCGCCGTCGGTAAGTCTGGCTTTTACAGCAGCCGCTACTTTGAAACCTGTTCGCCCTACCGTTTGGTCGAGTTGAACTTCATGCACTTCTTGGGTCGTCCTCCCGAGTCCCAAGCGGAAGCCTCAGCCTACATGCGCCTCATGGCCACCGAAGGGTTTGAAGCGTCGATCGATTTCTTGGTAGACAGCCCTGAATATCAAGCAAACTTTGGCGAAAACACCGTTCCGTTCAACCGAGGTTCACGCACCGAATCCGGTCTGAGCCAAGTGACCTACAACCGATCGTTCGCGGTCGATCGGGGACCTGCGCAAGTCAGCAGCTCCGTCAAAGCCTCCCAACTGGTCGCATCGATCGCAGGCGGCGGCGGAAACGTCATCAAAGCCTCCAGCGCCACCGTCACAGGTTCCGGAACCGAGAAGCGCTTCCGCATCACCGTCACCAGCCGCGCTACGCCTGGAGCATCGCGTCGTCTCAGCAAGACCGAGTACATCGTCTCATCGCTGAAAATGACCCCCACGATTCAGCGGATTACTCGTAGCGGCGGCAAAATTGCCACGATCGTCGAGATCTAAGAGAGCGTTTGAAGACTCGAAGGTTGAGAGACTGAGTCCCCGATCCCCCTAACCCCCTTAAAAAGGGGGAACTAGAATCAGAATCCGGTTCAAAGTCCCCCTTTTTAAGGGGGATTTAGGGGGATCGGGGATTTTGAGACCAACGAGAAGATGTTTCAAATGTTCGATTAGAGAACGCGGATTCATTCATCTTTAATTCTGTTTTAGTTAGTAATCTTCTTCCCTATTTACTCCCGTTTTAAATATGTCGATCGATCGCTTTGTTGCACAATCCATTGGCCGTTGGAAATCACAACGAAGCGCACATAGTTTAGCGTTCCAGCATTTTGAAGCCGTGCTTTCTACCATCGACATTCTTGACGTTGCCACCGATGATTCGCGAGTGATTGATTTATGTCGAACCAACGACATCGATCCCACCACGATCGCATCCCCGTTTTATATGCAATGGGAAGGCACCTCTGATTGGGACGACAAAGAAGTCATGAAAGGCAGCACCGTTTTAGTCCCCGTCCCCGATCGCTCAAATGCCGCCAAGGGCAAGCTATTGAGAGAGAACGGATATGCCGAAACCATGCCAGCCGTAGGCGAATATCATTTCACCGACGACGGCACCTTTGTCCTCATCACCGCCTACGATCGAGCGTCTGCCGAAGAAAAGATTTGGTTTGTGAATCCCAATTTAAGATTCCGCGTTTCCACCATCAACACCAGCACCGGAACCGGAGTCCTAACCGCCTCATTTTCCTCCGAAGTCCGATCGCCCCCCGAACCCCCCACCCAAAATCCCACCCAAAATCCAACGTAGGATGCGTTAAGCGAAGCAACGCATCATTCAACCCCCCGCAACAACGCATCATTCAAATCCCACCCAACAACGCATCATTCAAAAAAACGCCCAACCCCCGCCATCCCAAAAGATCATGGATTCCCCCCCCGCCCAAAAAGCCAAAACCAATCCAGATTTAATCCAGCTTTGCCAATGGATGGCAGGCGACTTCAGCAACCGCAAACAATCGATCGATCGCCCCAAAGACTTCGCCCACATCCACATCTTCTTCCGCCCGCTCCCCTTTGAATTTTTCAATACGATCGGCTTCTACTCCGAACAAGCCTACGACTACGACCTCTGGACCCCCTACCGCCAAGGCATCCACCGCGTCATCGACAAAGGCGACCACATCTA
>JAYUJY010000267.1:0-11562 GCA_043764895.1 Synechococcales cyanobacterium
TTCTTGGAGTCGTTTTTGCAGCTCGGCCAAGGTGGCATCGGGTTGGGCTTCAACCAACTGCCGAAGAACCTCTAGCTGTTCAGGACTGAGCTTAATGGGGGTCTGCTCCGTCCTAATTTTAGGCCCCAACCTACCCGATCGCTGGTGTTGGAGCAGCAACTTACTCACAAAACTGAGGGCCACACCAAAGTTTTTTGCAAGCTTTCGTTGTGAAATATTATCTTTATTGTAAGCATCCACAATTTTCTGACGTAAGTCCAACGAGTAAGGCTGCATTAGATTGTTTCTAAATTCAATCTAAATATCTCCAGATAATAGAGTACCTCACTAGGCCAGTAATGGCTATATCAGGAATGGGGTTGACGGAGATTCCTGCGGAGATTGGGCGGCTGGTCAATTTAAAGCGGTTGATGCTCAGTTTTAACCAGATCAGCGTCATTCCAGATTCGATCGCACAATTAATTAATCTCACATCCCTTGAACTCAAGCATAACGAAATCAGTGTCATCCCAGATTCGATCACGCAGTTGCAAAGTCTAACATACCTCAGCCTTTGGTCTAATCAAATTACCGTCATCCCAGATTCGATCGTTCAATTAACTAATCTCACAAAACTCGACCTCGATAATAACCAGATCAGCGTCATCCCAGATTCGATCGCACAATTAAAAAATCTCACATTCCTCGACCTCAGCGATAACCAGATTTTGTCGATACCAGATTCCATGGAAGATTGGGTAAAACTTGAACGATTAGCGATCGAACGTCTACGCGGATTCGTTGCCATCCGCCGTGCCCAAAGCCGACTACTACATCAGCCCGATCGATCAAGACCCTGAAGACTTTGAAAACGGCTACCGACTCGAAATTTCAGAAACCCATCTCAGCAATGCCGCCATCCAACAACGACTCCGCCAAAAAATTATCCAAACCCAACTGGGTAACTGCCCACTTCCTGCCATTGCTGCGATCGTCGGTTTCCGAGAAGAAGTAATTATAATTCAAACAGTGGAGGAAACCTTATGACTTGGCTAGATCATCATAAAACCAGTGAACAATACGCTCAACTTGCTGACCTCGCCCTTCATCATCATGACCTTTCACGCGCCCAAACCCTCTACGCCCAAGCCGCCCAAGCCGAAAGACTTGCCCTCAGTGCGATTCCCGTTTCGGGAGGCTTTGCCAACGAGCCGATAAAACCTAAAACCCTCGGCATCATCGTCATCAGCGCTGTCGCCCTCAGTTTCAAAGCCAACGAACTTCGCCAAGCCGAACAAATCGCTTATCACTGGCTGGCAACTGACGCACTTCCACCATTCGCAAGCCCCGCACTTCGAGAACTTTTGCTTGATATTTGGCAGCAGCAAGCTAGTGAAACCGCGATCGCTAGATGAGTGACTTGAAATTTCATGACTTAGATTGCGATCGATCGGCCTCACGCCACCCCATAATCCGTATAAGGTCGCTTAAACGGAGGTTGCAGCCCCAACACAATATCCTCACGGGGAACCCCCATCTCCACCAAATCAGCCGCCAAGTCATCCTCCGTCCAATTTTGCTGAATCCAAATCTTGCCATCCTTAATATCAAGATGAATATAGCAGTTGTAAACCCGCTTAAATCCTTCCCAACCCACATTCATCCACTGATAATGATCCCGCACCGTATCCATGACCAACTGCACTTCTACCTCTTCTTTATCTTCATCAGAATTGGCATGAGTGGAAATTAACTGTTGAACATATTCACGATACTTATTTACTTTATCCATTGAACGATAATCTCCTGTTTAGGTTCATAAACAATCAACAACAGTTGGAATTCCTCGATCGCAATCTGCATAAAAGGCGATCGAAAAAAGTTCTCGTAAGCATCTTCAGGAACCGCCAAGTAAAGGACTCGATCGGGATCTTCTCGCTCCAGTGCCAATCGATAGGTTGAAAATTGTCCCAACGCGCCATAGAAGTCGGTAATCGCTGAAGAATTGAGAAAACTCTTGACCTCGATTGCAATCTTCTCCACCCCTCGATCGGCTAGAATCAAACGCTCTACCCCAAGGTCCACAATAAAAGTTCGTCCTTCTGATGTAACCTCTAACGGATCATCCGTGACTGTCCACCGATCCTTAATCAGTGCCCGCTTCACTTGCTCATAAAATTTATCCTTTGCAGACATCACTCACCTCCTGTTCTGTCCATCATATCGCACCCCATTCTCCCGAATCCATTCCCCAAACGCCGAACTAAACAACCGCCCAACTGCACCCCAGAGTCGCATCCTCTCACACTAGCCCCAACTCTTGTCCGTCCCCTGTCTGAAGACTGAGAACATCATTCCAAACTTCCAATCCCCTTGACAAGCAAAACTAATGCTATTAGATTAATACTAATTCCATTAGTTTAAATCTTTAGTCAGTTCCTTGGAGGTTCTGTTATGGCTCGAACGCGTGATTTATCGTTGCCTCAAGAGCATAGTGCAGCTTGGGTTTTCCAGACTTGGGCGTCATTTTTCTTGTCAACGTCTGCGGTGACGATCGGCGTTATCTTTTTACCTGTGAACGGTTGGATGAAAGGCTATATGGGCGTAGGTTTTGCATTTTCGATCGCCTCCACCATGAGCCTGTCTAAAACGGTTCGAGACATCGACGACAATAAACGCTTCACCTCCCGCGTCGATGAAGCCAGAGTCGAAAAACTCCTCTCCGACCACCATCCCTTAAATTAGTTTCACAATTCATCCTTCACAATTCACACTTCAAAATGGCTCGTCCCAAAGGTCCAACCCTCACCCGCACTTCAATCATCGAAGCCGCGATCGACATTCTGCGATCGGAGGGCGAGTCATCTCTCGGCATCAATCGCGTCGCAAGACAACTCGGGATTCAACCGCCTTCGATGTACAACCATGTCAAAGGAAATAATGACCTCTATCGTTTGGTGGCGCTTCATGGGTGGCAGCAGTTTACGACCTACGCACAGGCTTCATTAAAACTTGGAATGACGGAACGCGCACAGCTTATAGCGATCGCGCTCAGTTATCGTCAATGTGCAAAAGACTATCCAGAATTGCTGTCTATTGCAGCGTCTCATCGAATGGATTTAGCGGACCACGAATTTGCAGATCTGTACAACAGCATTGTGGAACTTTACGCAAATGCATTAACGCCTTGGGGGTTTAGCGAAATCGAAATCATTCATTCCGCACGTATGCTAAACGCCTCTTTTTTCGGATATGCCCAACTAGAAATTAACGGCATCTTTCAACGATCGCAATCGCTAGACGAGACATACGAATGGATAGTTTTGCGATTGATTGATGCATTAGAACAGCAAAAGCGCGATTAGAATTGCGATCGCCTAAATCATCACTCTAGGACTACAATTCAAACCATCACTGCCCCGATCGTCCATGAACCTCCCCAACTCCCGATCGAAAGCCTCGACGATCGCCATCCCGGACTACTCCCCTCCACCGCCGCCAACTACCTGGACGCCGCCCGAGTCTGCCTCGATCGCCATCACACCTCGCCGACAAATTTCATCCTCTCCAACGATAACCAAATCACCGAAACTCAACTCAACTGGACACCCACCGACGATCGCGATCGGAACGCCTGGGCAAACCTTGAAGACGCCACCCGTGACGGAGCCTATGCCCTCGCCCTCGCTGCAATAGAACGCCGTCGTCGGTTTTCGGGAAAAAGTGATTATAATTCAGACAGTAGAGGACCAATCATGACTTGGCTAGACCATCACAAAACCAGCGAACAACTTGCCCAACTTGCTGAAGATGCCCTCCATCAGCAGGATCTTCTACAGGCTCAAATGCTCTACGCTCAAGCCGCCAAAGCCGAACATCTTGCCCTCAATGCGATTCCCGTTTCGGGAGGCTCTGCCAACGATCGTACCAAAACCAAAACCCTCGGCATCACTGTCATCAGCGCCGTCGCCCTCAGCCTCAAAGCCCACGAACTTCGTCAAGCCGAACAAACTGCCTATCAATGGCTTGCCACCGATCTTCTCCCGCCCTTTGCCATCCCTGTCCTCCGCGAACTGCTCCTCGACATTTGGCAACAGCAAACCAGTGAACCCGCGATCGTTCGCTAGAGATCCTCTGGATTAATCCCCAACTCTCGCAACTTCACCGCCAACAGCTCCGATCGCCGCTCCGCAGATTCCGATCGCCGCTCCGCCGCCGCCGCCCGAAGATCCGCCCGATCCGCTCGATCCTGCTCGATCGTCGCCCGTTCCTCACCCGTCAACAACAGATTTCCGTCCAAATCCCACCACCGTAACCAAGGTAGCCGCTGATTCATATACGACCCACGCCAAATCCCCAACTCCACTCCTAAAGACGCGATCGGAAAATGTCCCCGTTCATTGGGACTACAGCGCTGATAGTGTGCCTCCACGAGTTGATACACCTCAACCGACGCCTTCTCTACTTCATAGATCGCGTAAAAGGGAATGCGTATCGCCTGTTCATATACCCAAAACTTTCCCGCCTTACTTCCCGATTCCCGAAATGGCGAAGTCCTATCCCGCTCATCACTGCCATCCCCACTCGTAAACTCTATTGCAATCAATGGCGCAATAATTTCCTTCCACATCACATACGATCGCCGCCGCTCCCCATCTAGCAACGGCAACACACTCGGCACATAAAACCAATCCGGAGCCTCAGCCCCTCGTTCTGGCGGATCAGTCAATCGCCAATAAATCCCACAATCTTGACCGATTGCATAATCCCCAGACGGATGTAGCGCATCTAACGTCGGACCAATGGAAGTCGTCAGCAGTATGCTTTGCGGATGTTCCTGAAAGTTTTTCACAAAGGTACCATCCGACTCCGGAAGTTGCTTATGGTCAGGAAGCACAAGTGCAGGAGAAGATTGGGCGATCATCATAAACACCACCAATCAGAACTTAATCCATAATAACGCAACCCCTAACCTCCTCCTCCATCATTCTTCCAAATTCCGCAAGTTAGTCATGACGACGATCGCTGCCCACGTTTCGCATCACCCAATAGCTCCCCGCCAGAGCAACCATAGATAGCGCCAAGCCTACCAGTTCCAAATCTGAAATCTTCTCCAAATCCAAAATAATAATCTTCCGAGCGATCGCAATCATCGCCGTCACAATCACAAGCTCAACCTGAATCACATTTTTCTGAAGATAGCCCGCCATATTTTCCAGCAGCTCCAACGCAATCAACACATTCAAAAACAGTCCGAAGATTCCAAATAACGTTTTCCCCGACAGAACCGTTCTTGAAACAACAATAGACTGAAACAAAACCCACCCCAGATCAAACACCGCCACCCCAATCACCATCACCAACAGCAGCGACAAAATCTTGGCCGCCCATTTCTCAACCTTTTTCAGTCCGTGATGCCACGTCTCGTCCGATCGGACCTTACCCCACAGACCCGCCAACAGCCGTCCCAACTTCAATAGACTCATCACACTGATCCCTTAAACCCCAGACCGTTATACCATCTGCTGCGTAATTTCCGGCGATAACAAAAAGCCGATCGATTGTCCTCCGAGAAACACCGGAAAACCCATAGAGAATACCTCAGAATTAATGGAGACAAGAGACTGCACCGATGACCATTGCTTATCTACTCCGAAAGACTGCATTCCCCATCCTCAAGTGCGTGCAATCTAAGCTATCTCACAACTCAGGAGCACGTACAGGGATGGTTTCTTCTGAACTCACCGCCATGAGCCAACTTATTTTACAGCTCATGACCTTACAGCAGCAGCGAGCCACCGGGGAATTGGTTCTCACCTTAGACAAAAAACAAGCCCATCCCTGGCGACTATTCCTGTACATGGGACGAATTGCCTATGCCACTGGCGGATCCCATCCAACGCGTCGCTGGTATCGAGCCATGCGCAACCACTGTCCCGATTTTTTTGAGCCGGGTTGGCAAAAGACCTATCACGTCACCACCAAATATTGGGATACCGAGGTGATTCACCAAGCCGTCGCAGCAGGCAAAATCAGCGCCACCCAAGCCCGATCGGTGATTCAAAACATCGTCCAAGAAGTCTTCTTCACCTTCATTGAGCGCCAAACCCTCAATCTCGTCTGGAACCCCGGCGTCCAGCTCGCCGGACAATCCACCTTTTTGTCTATTGAACAGGTCATTCAAGAAGCCCTCCAACTGCGCGAACAGTGGCGCAACCAAGGACTCGGGTCGCTCCAAGAGCTACTGCGAGAGTTTTCACCTGATCTTGCCCCTATCATCCGCAACCCAGACCTGCTCCAAGCCAAAGTCACGCCCCCCGTCTACAAAAACCTCACCCGCCTCATGCGCGGCAAGCTCAACCTCTGGGACATCGCCATCCAGATGAACAAACCCCTCCCCGCCGTCATGCGATCGATTCTTCCGCTCCTCAGGCAAGGTGCCCTCGGCCTAAAAACCGTTCCTGACGCACTCCCACCCCTTACACCTCCCGCAACGCCCCTGCCCCTCGTCATCCCGACAGAGCCAAAGTACCGCATCGCCTGCGTAGACGACTCCCCACTCATCATCACCCTGCTTACCGAAATGCTCATTCCCGAAGGCTACGACGTCATCCCCATCACAGACCCGCTCCAAGGCATCGCCAAACTTCTTGCCGAAAAGCCAGACTTGATTTTACTCGACCTCATGATGCCCAGCACCAACGGCTACGAACTCTGCAACTTCCTGCGCAAAACCACCCTATTCAACCGAACGCCGATCGTCATTCTCACCTCACGCGACAAAATGGTCGATCGCATGAGAGCCAAACAAGTGGGAGCCTCCGACTTTCTCACCAAGCCCCCCGACCCTGAAAAAGTCCTCGCCACCCTCAATAGACTCTTAACGCCCCTGGAGGTCAGCGATCGATCGTTCCAAGCCGCCTAGCGGTCCCCCTTCCCAAAATCGCCATTCCCACCTTCCAAGCTTCTTCTCACTTCTCACTTCTCAATTCCTAATTCCTAATTCCTAATTCCCAATTCTTAATTCCATGAAAACCATCCTTGTTGTTGACGACACCTTGACCCAAGTCACCTTCCTCACGACTGCCCTGCGACAAGCGGGATACAACACCATTGCAGCCCTCAGCAGTGAAGAAGCCCGCGACAAAATGGCCATCCATGCGCCAGATGCGATCGTTCTTGATGTCGTACTGCCGGGGATTAGCGGTTTTGAACTGTGCCGCGAACTGAAGCAAGATCCCATGACCCAGAGCATTCCCATTATTCTTTGTTCCACCAAAGGCGGTGAAATGGATAAGTTTTGGGGCATGAAACAAGGTGCTGCGTCGTATTTGGTCAAACCGATCGATACCGACGAACTTATCCGAGCCGTCAGGCTTCTCATGCTGCCATAACGTGTCCAACCCTTACTTCTCCATCACTCTCCATGCCTTCCCCTGAAACCACCTATCTAAGTTTGAGCCTGCTCCACACCGATCGGACGTTCAAATCCATCTTAATTCCCAGTCAGCAGGTCATCGAAATCGTCTCATTAACGCTGTCGCAAATATCGCCAGTTCCGGATGTCGAGTCTCCGGTGATGGGGATTTATCCCTGGCGGGGGGAGATTTTGTGGGTGATGGATGGAAATGCGTTGCTACAAGGGTCTGCCATTCATGAACAACGCGATCGAATTCCCGTTCGCTATAGCGTGTTGATGATTCAGGAGAGCGGTGAACATCTTGGGATTTTGGTTCCTAGCGTGGGTGACTTAGTAAGACTAGATAGAGATTCGCCAATAGATTTACAAAACCATCCCCCGATCGTCGATCTCCAAGACACCATTCGCCTATTCCGCCGCCAACATCAACCCGCCTGAATTCAACTGTTCTCAACTCAAACCTCTTGTTTCTTACTGTCTATCCAACCCACTACCGCACCTTTTTTGCCCTATGCTCTTAAATGATTTTTCTGACGAGCTTCTGCCCCGCACCGATCGCACTGCTACCGATCGCACTGCCACCCCTGATCTCACCCGCAATTCTCAAAACACGCAACCCAACCCCATTCTCCGATCGCCCTTCAATCGGCCCAAATTGCCTAAACCCAGTCGCAAACCCACCAGTCTCCGCACCAAAGCCACCCTCTGGGCACTCGTCCTCGGCACGCTTCCAGTGATGATCGTCGGTAGTGCAGCCTACGTCCTTGCCAACCGCGCCGTCCGCCAAGAAATCCAAACTACCCAACAAAGCCACGCCGTCCAGGTCGCAACCCAGCTCAATCACTTCATGAAGGAGCGCCACAATGACATCGAAACTCTGGCCAACTTGCCGGGACTCACCACGATCAAAGCCAAAAAAACAGGAGCCTCTCTCGAACAACAAGCCTTACTTGAGCGATTTAAAAGCACGCTAAAAATTTACGAAGGCATTTCCATCTATGACCTCAAAGGCGAAGTTTTAGCGCAAACCGAAGGCTCCGAAAGCGTCAATCCTGCGAATCAAAGTTATTTCAAAGCCGTTCTCAAAACCAATCGCCCCACCATTAGCGATCTGACCACCGTCGAGTCCGCGCGCAAGGTCGAAGGGGAAAGCGTCGTTTACTTCGCCTCGCCGATTCAAGATCCGCTCACCGGAAAACCGATCGCCATTATCCGCACCCAGCTTCCCATCAAAGCCCTCGAAGAAATCGTCCAACGCTGGGGCGAAAATGGAGATGAATATCGCGTTGCAGACTCCACTGGAAAAGTATTCCTCACCAATAGCGCGAGTCTCAGCAACGCCGGATCGCTCCAAGCCACGTCCTCCGAATCCTGGCCCCAATCCCTCGCCCAGAGCTTTGGAACGGCGGGGGGTAGCCGTCCGATCGGAGCGAGTGTCACCCCCCGCCAAAGCGACCTCCCCGAACTGAATTGGAACGTCGTCTTTGCAGGCAATGTTCAGCAAATGCTACAGTCCCAGCGCAATCTGCAACTGTTCATCGCCAGCAGCACGTTGCTTACGGCCTTGCTTGTCAGTGCAATAGCCGTCACCCTCGCCAGCTTCGCCACCCGTCCGCTTGAAGACGCCGCCGAAGCCGTGGAAGAACTCGGTAAAGGCCGTTTCAACACCCGACTGAAAGTCAAAGGCACCGACGAACTCGGCATCCTCGGCCACAATATCAACCGCATGGCCGGACAGCTCGAAAACGCCATTCGCAGCCAAACCAAAGCCGCCGAAAGCGCCGAAGCGATCAACTTAATCGCCACCAACATGCGCCAATCCCTCACCGAACGCGAAGTCCTCAACACCACTGTCAACGACGTTCGCCAAGCTCTCAAGACCGATCGCATTGTCATTTACCAATTCAAAACCGACTGGTGCGGCACCATTGTTGCAGAATCGGTGGTTCCCGGCTGCAAAAAGCTCTTAGGCGATGAAGTCACTGATCCATTGCGTGAAGGCTTAATCGATCGCTACCGCAACGGCAGAGTCCGGGCAATGAACGACATTTACGAAGAAGATCTGACCGACTGCCATGAAAAGTTGCTCGAAAACATGGACATTCGGGCCAGCATTAGCGCCCCGATTATGAAACAAGGCAAATTGATTGGGTTGTTGTGCGCCCACGAATGCAGATCGCCTCGGCAATGGGACCGCGAAGACGTAGAGCTATTTCGTCAAGTCGCCAGCCAGCTTGGATTTGCGCTCGATCAAGCCTTCCTATTCCAAAAACAAATCCGCAGTGCCCAAAGTGCCGAAGTCCTGAACCACATCGTCGGACGAATGCGTCAGTCGCTCACCGAAGCCGACGTCATGAACAACACCGTCCAAGAAATCCGGCAGTCGTTCAATACCGATCGCGTCATCATCTATCAGTTCAAAAATGACTGGTGTGGCACCATTGTCGCGGAAGCTGTGGCCAATGGATTTCGGCGAACGCTGGGAGAAGAAGTGACCGATCCCATGCGCGAAGGCTTCATCGAAAAATATCGCGACGGGCGAGTCCGATCGATGAATGACATCTACGCAGAAGGGCTAACGGATTGTCATGAAGGCTTACTGGAAAACTTCCAAATCCGCGCCAGCATCACCGCGCCCGTGATTATCCATGGCAAGCTTGTCGGCCTGTTGTGCATTCACCACTGCGCCAATCCCCGCAATTGGGAACCAGAAGACCTCGACCTATTTCGCCAAATCGCCATTCAGCTTGGCTTTACGCTCGATCAAGCCAGCCTCCTTGAAAAACAAACGCTCAATGCCACCCGATCGCAACTCATCAGCGATGCCGTGGCCTCCATGCGTCGCACCCTAGACGAAGCCACGATTATGCAAATGGCGACAGAAAAGGCTCTGACTGCATTGCGGATCGATCGCGTTGTTGTTCACTTCTTTAATAAAGACTTCACCAGCGGCACGATCTCAGCCGAGGCCGTGGTTCCGGGCACCACAAGAATTCTCAACCGCCGGGTCAGCGATCCGTTGTCCCTAGAGTGCCTAGAGAAGTTCCAACAGGGCGGCTATTCCGTGCTCAATAATGTCGAAGCACCCGACGTCGCACCTTGCCATCGAGACATTCTCAAAAGCATCCAAGTCCAAGCCAATGTCGTCGTCCCCATGATTTCCGAAGGGCGACTTATTGGTCTTATGGCCGCGCATCAGTGCAGTGGACCCCGCGAATGGGATGAGCAAGATGTGCTGCTGTTGCGTCAACTCGGAATGCAGCTTGGCTATGCCCTAGACCAAGCAAGCTTGATTCGCAAACAACAACGCAGTGCCGATCGATGGGAAGTCTTCACCGACACCATTGTCCATATGCGCAAATCCCTTGATTTCAAAACCGTACTGCAAACCTCAGTCGAAGATGCGCTGACCTTTTTGAAAGTCGATCGGGTGGTGGTTCATCTCTTTAATGCGGATTGGAAGAGTGGAAATATTGTCGCAGAGTCGGTGGTACCAGGGTTCATGCAGATCCTAAACCGCCGCATTACCGATCCATTGTCTCTCGAATGCCTGGAGAAATTCCGTCGAGGCGGCTACTCAGAAGTAACGGATGTCGATCGCGCTGAAATGGCACCGTGCCACCGTGAAATTCTTCAAGACATCCAAGTGAAAGCAAATCTCGTCGTACCGATCGTCAGTGGCGGCAATCTAATGGGATTGCTAGCGGCACACCAGTGCTCACGTCCGCGTGAATGGGATACGCAAGAAATTGATATGTTCCGACAACTCGGATTACAACTCGGATTTGCGCTAGACCAAGCCACGCTGATTCAAGATCAACAACGCAGCGCCGATCGCTGGAGAGTCTTTACTGAAACCGTAGTGCAATTGCGAAAGTCATTAGATTTCAATACGATTTTGCAAACGGCATCTGAACAAGCGCTCACGTTCTTGAAAGTCGATCGCGTAGTCTTCCACCAGTTTGCACCCGATTACCAAAACGGATCGATCGTAGCTGAATCGGTGATTCCAGGATTTATGCGCATTTTGAATCGCCAAATCGACGACCCGCTCACTCCAGAATGCATCGAAAAATTCCAAGGCGGCGGCTACTCGGTTCTCAATGATGTGATTGAGGACGAAATAGCTGACTGTCACCGCGCCATTTTGCAAGGCATCCAAG
>JAYUJY010000268.1:0-51798 GCA_043764895.1 Synechococcales cyanobacterium
TGCCCCTACAGATCCGGGTTCCAGAGAGTGTAGGGGCATGGCCATGCCGTGCCCAAAACCCAACGAAGAAGCGAGCTATATAGCGACCATGGTTTTCACCGATTTCAATACAAGGTTTATTTGCGTCGTACCATCCCAGAGCATTACGAATCTTAATGATTCACTTTCCGGAGAATAAGTTAAACCTAAGGAGGCTTATATTCTTTGAGTGACCTGCCAAAACCCGATCGCATCTTTCAGTCCTCTACCCTACCCTCATCTACCTCAATGCTTATGCCAGACTCCACTGCCACGATCGACGCAACAATTCCCTCAACGCCTTTTGCTACAACCGCGCCTCCCGTCTACACGCTGCCGAAGGAAGTGCTGGTGGGCAAGCCTGTGGTCTTGAAGGGAAGTTACGATGTCAGCCGAATGACACGTCTTACGGTGATGGCTGAAGACAAGGTGGCACTACCTGTAACGACAAGTGCCGGAACCTGGCAAGTTAATATGCCAAAGGGCTTTTCTGGGGCGGGAGCGCGGTGGTTTCGGGTGAAGGGCTTAGACGGGGCGGGTAAAACCGTTGAGAACCGGGTGTTTTATATTACGGTGAGCCAGGATCCGCTGACGATCGGCCAGAACCTGACCTTAAAGGTGTTGCAGGATACTTTCTTTAAGGTATCGCCCCAGGATTCAGCAGTGCTGAACGATCAGCAAAAAGTGTGGGTCAAAGCGGGTTCTGTGTTTCGTATCAATCGCTACGGCTTGATGGACGGTCATCTGAAGTTGGAGTTGGCAGAAACGATCGGCACGGTGGGGAGCTTTGGTTATTTCTACGAAGGTGCGGTCCAACTCAGTAGAGGCACGCAGGTGCTTCGGTTTAACATTAGTGATGTCGCCAACACGCCAGCCGCAGGCGCACAAATGCTCGTAACGAAGACGACGTTTTTAAAAACCAGTCTAGGGGATTCGTCCACCCTCAAGGCCAATCAAAAGACTCAGCTCATGCAGGGCCAGACGCTTCAAATTACGGGCTATGCTTGCCTGAGCGGCCATTTTCGGGTGACGCTGGCTGAACCTGTTGCAGGATTTGAGAATTCTTCGGGCGGGGCTTCAGGATACGTGTTTTGGCGACATGTGCGGTTGACTCGGAGTGGCAAGGAGATTGCCTTCGACCCGGATGCGCTGACGACCAAGATTTTGCAAGATACGGTGATCAAAAAGAAACCGATCGATTCGTCCAAACTCGCCGCCAGCGATCGCTATAGTCTCAAACAAGGCCAGGTTCTAGGCGTGTCGAGCTATGGCGTGGAAGACGGGCATCTCAAGGTGTCGCTCACGGAGGAATTATCGGGCTTCGGCAACACGGGTTATCTCCATCCGGCCTTTATACAAATGCAGCGCGGCGGCAAAACCTTTAATCCAATTCCCGATCAAGTTGAACTGAACGTCCTCTACTTCTCTCAGCGGGACAATCCACGTTTTTCGTGGTCCACCTGCAACGTCACATCGATCGCGATGGCTTTTTATTACGACGGCATTCGATCGAAAGATGGGGCGCAGCTTGAAGATGAGCTACTGCAATGGTGTTTCGATCGGCATGGCGAGGGGTCGCAGACTGATCATACGGTTCTCGGCGAATTGATTCAAGCCTATGGGTATGCCCCCAGCTTTGACACGAAGACGTCCATTCAAGCAATTCGAGAGTCACTACTGGCTCGGCGTCCGGTGGTGCTCTGCGGCTACTTCACCCATGGCGGACACATTGTAACGGTGGTTGGTTACACACCTCAGGGTTTGATCGTCAATGACCCTTGGGGCGATGGCTACTATGGTTATCAAAGTACGGAAGGACGGAAATTGCTTTATCCCAATGCCTACATCTGCGAGATGTGCGGCGAGGAGGGTGACATTTGGGCGCACTTTTTCAGTAAGGCGTAAAATTTGTAAGAAACCCGATCGCCCCCAACCCCCAATTCTGGGGGCTTCGGAAATTCATGTCCCCCCAGAATTGGGGGGTTAGGGGGCCAGATCGGGGATTTTAGGGTTGGAGAATAACCTTAAAACATTCCAGGCTGGTGACGAATCAGGTTCAAGAACTCCTCACGAGTCCGCAAATCTTCCTGGAAACAGCCCACCATAGAACTCGTCACCGTCCAAGCACCGGGCTTCTGGACCCCGCGCATGGCCATACACATGTGCGATGCCTCCATCACGACCGCCACGCCCCGAGGCTGCAAGGCTTCCTGCAAGGCCAACGCCACTTGACGAGTTAGCCGCTCTTGGACCTGCAACCGACGGGCATACATATCCACAATTCGCGCCAGTTTGCTGAGGCCTACGACCTTCTGATTGGGGATGTAGGCGACGTGAGCGCGTCCCATAAAGGGCAGCATGTGGTGCTCACAGAGACTAAAGAAATTAATATCGCGTACGAGGACCATTTCGTTGTGCCCTTCGTCAAAAATCGCGCCGTTCAGCAGGGTTTCGAGCGATTGGCTATAGCCTCCGGTTAGGTATTGCATCGACTTTGCCACCCGTTTCGGGGTCTTCAGCAAGCCTTCCCGTTCTGGATCTTCGCCCACGCCGACGATCATTTCCCGCACGGCTGCTTCCATCGTCGCCATATAGCCCGCCGTCACTTCTGCATTTTCATTGGCACGAATCGCATTCCGAGCAAGTTCGGTTTCCAGAGAGGAATCGAGAATCGAATCATTCATTAAAGTCATGGTGAATTCGTAAATTACGTGTAAAGAGAGAAAGGAAAGAAATTGAGACAGGCGAGACGGGATTAGACAGAATCAGTTAGAAAGTCCCTGCATTGGGCATCAGGATAATCTCCTGAACGACTGCCCCGTAAGGCATCTGAACAGCATGGAGAATCGACTGCGCAACCACATCCGGCGTCAACATGGCGCTTCGATCGAAGTCTGCGTCTACGGTATCGGTGTCCCAGAGTTCAGTGTTGACCGATCCAGGCGATACGGCTATGACGCGAATGCCATGGACCCGTTCTTCTGCGGCGAGAGTTTGGGTCAAGGCTAAAAGACCAAACTTACTCACACAGTACGCACCCCAGTTTGGGAATGCTTGATGAGCCGCTACAGACGCCACATTGACAATGCTGCTTTGAGGCTGCGATCGCAAGATCGGTAATACGCCCTGAACCACTTGAAACACACTCGTGAGATTGAGATCAATCACCCGTTGCCAATGGTCAAGTGGCGTATCCATTAACGTCCCGGTATATCCCATCCCTGCATTGTTGATTACAATATCGAGATGCGGAACCGATCGGGCAATGGTCTCAATGTGAGTCCGCACCTCAGCTAGGTTCAACAGATCGAGACTGAAGGACTGCGCCTCCACTCCGTGCGATCGTGCCGCCTCTGCCACTAATGCCAGCCTTGCCTCATCGCGTCCGACGAGCAACACATGGATTCCCGCCTTGGCAAATGCGATCGCCGTCGCCTTACCAATTCCACTACTTGCTCCGGTAATGAGCGCATATTGTTGTTGAGCCAAAATGTGTTCTCGCAGTTTTGTTCTCGCAGGGTGGTTCTCGCCGATTTATCTTCACAACCAACCGAAAAACGGTCTAAAGTTCAAACTCGATCGCTGCGTCACTTGATTTCAGAGTGCCAGTCTGAGCCTAAGCAGAGGGCGATAGATGAGAAGATTGTGAATTATTATTACGATGGGTGATTATAGCACCCTTGATCTACCCCTATTGACCCGCTTCTGCAAACTTCCCAATATTTCGGAATTTTTGGTATCGCAGGTCACGGCGCTGCTGGCTAGAAAGCTGGTCTAACTGCGCTAAGTTTTTTAAAATGGCGGCTTTGACCAGCTCTGTAGCCTGAACGGGGTCTGCATGGGCGGCTCCGGTCGGTTCGCGAATCACTTCATCAATGATTCCAAGGGCAACCAAATCGTCTGAGGTGATTTTTAGGGCTTCGGCGGCTTTAGAAGCTTTGGCCGCATCTCGCCACAGAATCGCTGCGCAAGCTTCGGGGGGCGCGACGCTATAGACCGAATGTTCCATCATCATCAAGCGATCGCCGACGCCAATCCCTAGCGCCCCACCGGATCCGCCTTCACCCACCACCGTACAAATAATCGGCACCTCAAACTTAAACATTTCCCGGAGGTTATAGGCGATCGCTTCGCCTTGGCCGTACTCTTCAGCTTCGATGCCTGCCCATGCAGCCGGGGTGTCAATAAACGTGAGAATTGGCATCCTGAAGCGATCGGCATGTTCCATCAACCGAATGGCCTTGCGGTAGCCGCTGGGGGAAGCTTGGCCGAAGTTGCGCTGGATATTGTCTTTGGTGTTGCGGCCTTTTTGTTGACCGATCATCACGACTGCTCGCCCGTCAATGCGACCGACGCCCCCCACCATCGCTAGGTCATCAAATCCCGCCCGATCGCCGTGGAGTTCGAGCCAGTCGTCGCTGATGGCTTGGATGTAGTCGAGGGTCGTGGGCCGACGGGGGTGACGGGCGACCTGAAGTCGTTGTTGGGGGGTGAGGCTGTTGAAGATTTCTTTGCGCAGTTGGGTAGCGCGGTCTTCGAGTTGGGCAATTTTTTCGGCGACATCGACTTCGGTTTCGTCGGCGAGGTCTCGAATCTGTTTGATTTGCTCTTCGAGTTCAGCGAGGGGCTTTTCAAAGTCGAGGAGGATGGGTTTGCGATCGGTCGTGGCCATAGCAACGAAAGGAGGAGACGAATAGCAGTAGACGGCGAATGCCGACCCTACCGATTACCATTAGTAAGCATAAGGCTTTATGGGATGACTCCTCATGTTAGAACCGCTAGTTGAACGTCTATCGCCCCAAGAATACCTAGATTTGGAAGCGCGTAGTGATATTAAGCACGAGTATATTGATGGCGAAGTCTATGCCATGGCGGGTTCAAGTGATTATCATGCGGCGATCGTTATTAATCTCTCAGCATTGTTGAAATCTCATTTACGCGGAGGACGATGCCGTCACTTCGTCCAAGATCTTAAGGCTCAAATTACGCGACGCAGCCGATATTATTACCCCGACCTGATGGTGACGTGCGACGATCGGGACCAGAATGATCGGTATGTGAAGCGTCATTACAAGATGATTATTGAAGTGTTGTCAGACTCGACGGAACGATTTGATCGAGGGGAAAAGTTTGAAGATTACCGCCGATCGCCGTTACTCGAAGAGTATGTGTTGATTTCGCAAAACCGGATGAATGTGGAAGTGTATCGTCGAAACGCAGCGGGACGATGGGAGCTTCAGGCGTACCACGAGGGCGATCGGGTGGAACTGGTCAGCGTCGGGCTAGAGTTTGCTATTGCAGATTTATATGAGGATGTGACGTTGCCGCCGGAAGAACTGGATATTGAGGAACCGTCTGGGGATATGAATGAAGAGGCGATGTCTGGGCTTCGGAATTAGGGCGATGTAATTGCACGGGGTATTGCATAAGATTCATTACTACGATCGCTATGGTCTAAAGAATAGGAACTGGACCCGACGATCCGGTTTGGGAAAACACTATGATTCGGCTGAAGGTTTTTCGGGTTGAACAGGTTTGCTTTTTTGAATTGGCGTGGGGGCGTGGGCAACAGCTTACGGCTCAAGTTCGCTACCCTGAAACGCTAACGCAACTGTACGAAACATGGCAGCACTGTTATCTGACGTTTTATCAGACGATCGGTTTGAGTAGCAGCGGTTTGACGAACATTCGCGGTCGCGTGAAGTCCAGTGGAACTCTTTCAGCAGCGCCCATTGATCATCGGGCCAAACTTGTTGCGGCTGAAGCTGCATTTTTAGCCGAGTTTTACGATTGGTTAAAAAGTCGAGAACTACTGGAACTCCGATCGCAAATTGCCCAACTCGCTCAAGCCAAAACCGCTCAATCTAAAACGGCTTATAAGGCATCACAGAATCTTAATTTATCGCTCACCTGTGAGCCTTTGGCACTGGCCAGGTTCCCCTGGGAAACCTGGGAAATTTTAGGCGAGTTTGGGCAACGATCGGATGTGCGAATGATTCGATTGCCTGCGAATTTGCGCCATAGTCCGACGGGAAAAGTTCGATCGGGGAAAATGCGAATTTTGGTGATTTTGGGTGACGAAACTGGACTAAGTTTTAAGGCCGAAACCGAATCGCTGAAATCGCTCGATCGCTTGGCTGACGTCCAATTTGAAGGGTGGCGGGTGGGGGAAAGTACCGCAGGACTGAAGGAACGCATTGCCTTGCGGCTGACGGAAGAAGCGGGGTGGGATATTTTGTTTTTTGCTGGACATAGTAACGAGTCGGTTTTGACGGGCGGAGAACTGGCTATTGCACCTCAGACGTCTATTTTTCTCAACGAAATTAAGCCGCAGCTCCTCAAAGCGAAAGACAACGGATTGCAGTTTGCCATCTTCAACTCCTGTAAGGGTTTGGACTTAGCTAATACGTTGATGGATCTGGGACTAAGCCAAGTCGCCATCATGCGCGAACCCATTCACAATAGCGTTGCACAGGAATTTTTAATCCAATTCATTCAGCATCTTGTGAGCCATGCTAAGAATGAAGTTCATACCGTTCAAGATTCGGTATTAGCCGCCTGTGAATATTTGAAACTCGAACGGAATCTGACTTATCCCTCTTCCTATTGTGTTCCGTCGTTCTTTTGTCATCCTGAAACCATTCCTTTCACGCCTCGGACGATCGGCGTTTCACAGAAACTAAAACAACTCATCCCCAATTCTCGCCAAGCAATCGCACTGAGCCTTTTAAGTACGGCTAGTCTGATCGCGCCTGTGCAAGATCTGATGCTCGACGGTCGGATGTATGTGCAGGCTGTCTATCGCCAAGCCACGAACCAAATTCCACAAAATCGACCTAGAATTAATATTGTCCAAATCGATGAAGCCTCGTTGCGCAGTGGACTGATTCCGGCCCGCAAAATCAACCCGATCGATCGCGCGGCCTTGGCTAAAATCGTCGATCGAATTGTCGAATCCAAACCCGATGTTTTGGCCATTGACTATCTACTCGATCGGCCCATGCCTGAGGATTCAATTCTCGCCAAGAGTCTGCAAAATGCCGCCCGAAAACAGGTCAATATTATCTTTGGGTCCGACCTCCAAAACGACCAGGAAATGGATCTTTCCCCGAGCATTACCGGGCTGGACTCGGTGATGCAAGGACATGTGATGTTCTATCCTGGATACCTGGCGCGGAAGGGTTTGCAGCCACAGGTAAACGCTGAAAAAAGAACTGAGATCACCTGCACAATGCTATGTCCATTTAGTTTCTTGATCGCGTTTACGGCTCAGTCTGGCCGCTATCATTCCCCCACTCCTGGTCTTGATTTGCGATCGCAGGTGCTCGAAACCCCCATGAGCAGATTGAAGTATATCCAACCCAAACCCAGTGAAAAACTGTTGTGGGGCTGGGAAAATTTAGGTTTTCAGCCCGTTGTTGATTATTCCATTCCGCCCGATCGGATTTACAAAACCACCAGTGCTACAGCTTTACCGCAGACATCGCCTTGGCTCGAAACAATCGTGATTCTTGCAGCCGGAGACTATGCCGAAGCAGGCATCAGTTCAAACGCTCTCGACAAATTTCCCATGCCTAGCGCGATCGCACACTGGCGCAATGTTCAACGTCAACCCGATTCTCGCACCATCACCGGAGCCGAAATCCATGCTTACATGATTCATCATTTTTTAAATAAACATTACTTAATCAACATTCCGGGTCTTTTCTTCATTGTCCCCGCTGTACTGTTGGGTCAGCGTTTGGCCTTAGGATCAAGGTCTCAATCCAGCTACTATTCTTTAAAATCTGTATTATTTTCTAAGTCTTTCAGGAACTTTACTCTTGGAGCTGGAATCTATGGAGTGATTACCCTACAAATGGCGATCGCATTTGGCGTTGTGGTTCCTTGGGTTTTCCCAGTTTTGACCGTCTCACTCATGCAAATTTCTAACTCTTTTGATTCTAGGATGGCTACACGATGATTTGGTTTTTAACTCGGTGTACTCGCACGCTTCCCCTGTTGCTCGTTCTGCCAATGGTTGGAATGCCACTAGTTGGAATGACCTCGATCGCCAGCGCCCAAAGCTCACAACCCAAACCAACGACTTGGATCGAATTTATTAACAATCTCATTAACCGCCAACCCCGCAAAGGTGGCTCAAAACCGATCGAGGCTATTTGCCCGATTACGCCGCGCTCCGTGTTAGATTCCAGCGGCTTCCTACCCAAATACAAACCCAGTCTAACCGCTAATCTCCAGCCTACGATCGCATGGCAAGGCTCTGTCGGCGGAATTAAAATTCAAGATATGAAAACTAGAGAAACCTGGATTAAACGCACCCCAAAAAGCGGACTCGGCATCCATCAACTGAAATATGATGGGAAAGCGTTAGTCCCCGATCGCGACTATTCCGTCGTGTTTCTTTCCGCTCGGGATGCCAAAACAGAACTGATTCGTCATCGGTTTCGGACGTTGCCGACCCAAGAGATAGACACTGTGAATGAAACCTTAAATGCGATCGATTCGACCCTGAAAACTCCCGACGAAATCACCTTTGAAAAAGCACTCTATCTATCAGGACTAGATTTAATCAGCGATGCCCATGCACTCGTCCTATCCACCCCAAATCCTTCCATCGAACTTCGCCGTGCGATCGGTGCCTATGCAGAGGATTGTGGGAAAGATATAGCACAGGAGAAAAAATCCCTCAGTCCTTCTCCTAAGCTTTTGAAATAATCCGCTAAACTTATCTTTGAGTATTGCTATGCGTCGTCGTCATCTTCTCCAATTTGCAGGCTCCACGATCGCCGCTCTAACCACTGAATCGATGTTTCCAGCCTTTGCAAATCAACGTAGCCAAGCCCTTGCCTCGCTGGCTAAACCAGGCACGCGGAAGCTCGCACTCCTTGTTGGGATTAATCGCTATTCGGGCGAAGGACTCCGATCGCTGCGGGGATGCTTAATGGATATTGAAATGCAGCGGGAGTTGCTCATTTCACGGTTTGGATTTAACCCAGCAGACATTTTGATGCTGACGGATGATACCCCGTTAAAGCCGACGCGCAGCAATATTATTAATGCCTACGAACAACATTTGATCGCCCAAGCGAAGCCCAATGATGTCGTTGTCTTTCATTTCTCAGGCCATGGATCACAGGTTGCCGATCCCGATCCAATCGATCCCGATGGCACGCTTGGCACGCTTGTCCCGATCGATCGTTCTAGCGCAACTAGCAGTGATCTAGACATCACAGGCCGCACACTTTTCCTACTCACTCACTCGCTCAAAACCGAAAACGTCACCACGATTTTAGACGCCTGTCATTCCGGCGGCACGTTCCGATCGCACACCAACGCTACCGTCCGATCAATCGTCAGCTCAATCCAAAGTTCAACCTTACGTTCAGCCCGCCTCCCCGCCATGAGCGAAGCTGAAGCAACCTACCAAACCCAACGCCTCAAAACGATCGCCCTTTCCCAAAAAGAATTCTCAATCTTGCGCCGTCAAGGCGTCGCAAAAGGCATCGCTCTTGGGTCCGCTTATCGCAACCAATACTCTGCCGACAGTAACTTTGGCGATTTTTATGCGGGAGCCTTTAGCTATTTGTTGACCCGATCGCTGTGGCAAGCGGCCCGAAATGAATCGATCGGCAATCTATTCGTCGATCTAGCCCGCCGTACCGAAGATCTCGCCGACGCCACCCAAATCGTCCAAACCCCCGTCTTCGACCTGAAGCCTGGAAGCCAGCTCGATCGTGCCCCCGCCTACCTCACTGAATCCGTCAGCCCCGGAGCCGAAGGGGTCGTAAAATCCATCCAAGGCGATCGTCTCGAACTCTGGTTGGGCGGAATTCCAGCCCATAGTTTGAATGCGTTTGAAAAAGGTGCAGTGTTCAATATTCTCAACGCAGAAAATCAGCCGATCGCCCAAGTCAAGCAAACCGGACGATCGGGATTGACGGCCACTGGACAAGTGCTTAAAGCCTCAAATCAGCGTTCAATTCCACTCGTTCCGGGGCAGCTAATCCAAGAGCAAGTTCGCGGGATTCCGGTCGATCTTACGTTGACGATCGGCGTTCAAAGCAGCGTTCAAAATGATAAAGACGACCTTACGATCAAACGCATCGAATCTGAGTTCACGAACTATCCACGCTTCAAATTTGTTCGTTTAAACCCAAGCGCTAACAGTGCCAACGTAGCCGTAGATGCGGTTCTTAAGCCTAAAGAGACCAAAGACGTCCTAATTTGGCAACTTAAAATCGGAGCCGATCGACTCTTGAAGGAAGGTGATCTGTCCACACTTCGATCCTCACTCCAATCCCTCCTCGCCGCCAAAGTTCTGCGATCGCTAGCCAATGGCGAAAGCGCCCGTCTCGCTGTCAGCACCGAAATTCGCCACGCCGATCGTCAAACCCTCATCACCACCACTCGAAGCCGTTCTGCCACGCGCGCCAAAACCCAAATCCCTACCCTCCCACTCAAACCGGGCGACGCGATCGAAATCCAGATCCAAAACAACAGCGACCTGCCCCTATATGCCGCCGCCATTGCAATAGACAGCAGCGCCAATCTCATCCTCCTCCATCCCCTCACCGCCACCAAACCTATCCCGATCGCCCCTCGCACCACCCTCATCGTTCCCGATCGCACTAACGGTCCCACCTACCGCCTCACCCTCCAGCCCCCCGCCGGATCCCTCGAAGTCCTCACCTTCACCAGCACCGAACCCCTCGGCGATATCTTGCGTGGACTCAAACAGCTCACGCCCACCCGAAATGGACCCCGATCGCCGATTATGTCCAGCGGCACTGAAGCCCTTGCAATCGTCGGCACGCTGCTTGGCACGCTCGATCGCAGTCCCAAATCTCAACGTTCAACCGCTCAAGGCACCCAGTCTCAAGGCACCGCCGTCATCGACAACAGCCAGTTCGCCCTCCTCTCAACCCTCATTCAAGTCACCGACTGAAGATCCTCCAACGCCCGCGCAAGGTCAGGCTCTCACCCGAATCAGATGAACCATTGGCTCAAACTTATCCAACACAGCCTCAAGCTGTTAAATATTCTTGTGCCTCATCTGCCTCACTTAAAGCATCGTCGAAAGCAGAATCTAAAGCCGTAAAATATTCGCATGTATCATTTACACCACCGTCTTCTGCGTTAAATCTTTCACTCAAATCTTCACCGCAAGCTTCACTTAAGAGACACCTTCACGGGATTATCTCAGCGTCTCATCGCGTACTCTCGCCAAACCAACCTCTCGAAAATGTGACTCCGATCGCAACATTGACGACCCAACACCACACCTTGTCTTCAGGATTAATCGATCGAGATCATCTTGTAGCCAAGCGCGATCGAACTATCAACACTCTCAACACCCAGCTCTCCAAATACGATCGCATTAGAGTCCTAGAGGGCAACTACATCGCTATCCCGTCTAGTAAAGGCCACACAAAAATCGGCATCAGGCTATTAATCTAATGCCAACTTCTTTACCTCTAGAGGTTAGATAACTTATTCAAATTAAGTATCGGGATGACAGGATTCGAACCTGCGGCATCCTGCTCCCAAAGCAGGCGCGCTACCAAGCTGCGCTACATCCCGTCGTTTCAGACTCAATTAATATAGCACACCTTATGGGTAAATCACCTCACCTCACAAAACTCATTCAGAATCCCACTTCCGAACTGCGATAGACTAGTATCACACTTCCTTCTCCGTCCCATGCCAAGCCTCAAATCCGCCGACTGGCCCATTGAAAACTTACCAGGTCTCTCTGAGAGCGATCGCAATACCCTTATCAATCTGGGCTTCACCTCCACCTTCGATCTGTTGCGTCAAGCCTGGAGTCTCGGTGGAAAAGAAGATCTATCTGCTCGATCGGGTCTCCATATCCAGCACATCCAAAAATGGGTCGCCCTGTCTGACCTTGCCCGAGTCCCGAACGTGGGCTGCGAATACTGCGGCGTCCTTCTACATTCCGGCATCGCCACTCTAGAGCAACTGTCTCGGACCCCCGCCGGACCCCTTCACCGCCAAATAGCTCGCTTTCAAGTCGCCTTATTTCGCAACCCCAGCAGAATCCCCGACCTCGGTCAAGTCAACATTTGGACCCAACAAGCCACAACCCTTCACCACCAAGAAAAGGTCCAAAAAACCCGACCTAGAAATCCGAACCATCTGACGTAGGATCGCTCATTCGGGATACCAAAACATCCCCTTGATCCCTTCTGGATCCGGCGTAAACCCCAAATTCTTGTAAAAATCCACCACCTGAGGATCCGCAAACAGTGTGATATTACTAATATCCTCATTGCGTAATTTTTTAATCGTAAATTTCATCAGCGCCTTACCCAACCCCTTACTCTGATAATCCGGATGTACCACCACATCCCAAATCGTCGCATTAAACGCATGATCCGACGTCGCCCGTGCAAAACCGACCATGCGCTTACGCACGCCTTTTTGTTCCCACATCGACGTCACCAAAAAACTGTGCTGGATTGCCTTCTTGACCTTACGAAGTGGACGCCGGGACCAGCCCACCGCATCACATAGCTCCTCCAACTCATAGAGATCGATCTCACGCTCCGTGCTAAAAAACATGCGCGTTGTCGATCGATCGTCTCCCTCAAACGAGGAATAATTCTCCACAGTTGCCGTCGAAACCGCCGAGACCTCAGAGGATCCACTGAACAAACTTTTCCAGAAACCCATGCGGACGCAGCACACAGCACGAAATGAACATTGTCTATATTATATCGTGATTGCATCGCCGGATTGAATGCAAGCCTAAATCAAGTTTCAACCGACTTGCCTAAACGCTTCATGACTTCATTGCCGTCATACCGATCGATTCCGCAATAAAATACACATATCGATCGATTTAGGGCATCCTTGTCTAAGGTCAACTTTAAATTCAGTCATTCAGGCTGCAAATTTAAAAATTGATGTTGCAACTAACCCTAAAATGCCGACCTCTAGGCGACACACCACTTTTCTATGGCTCTGGGTCTGAAACCAACGACGCTCGAACTCCTTAAGCGCTTTAACCGAGCGTTTCCCCAGTTCTATGAGCAGTTTGTCAGCAGCGACATTCAACTGCAAAATCTGCGGCTGGCCTACCAGCTTTACCGCACTCGGCAGGCCATCATCGAACTCCGCCCCGAAGGCACAAAGAGCGCCCTGCACTTTGCCTACCGGAACCAATCCTTTCTCCTCAGCGACATCTTCGGGGTTCTTGCGGCTTATGGATTGACCATTCATAGCTTGAGTTTATACGGGCAAATCTATCCACCCATGCTCGTGTTCATCAAGCTGATTGTCTCCCGCAGCGGCAAAGCCCTCACCGAAAAAACCTCCGAAAACGTCTGCCGCGCCGTCCGGGAAGCTCTCGCTGGACGTTTTGAAGTGGAAGAAATGCTGGCGGTCGAATTCAACTTAGATGCTGGACTGGAACAGGTTGAAACCGAGTTTTATGTGGATCCTGTTTTTCACTTGCCAGCTCTTCTAATAGAAGCCGATAACCAACCGGGTCTCTTCTATAAAGTGATGTATGCCATTTGGCAGGAAGATCTCCTAGTGGTCAACGCCAACTTACTGGTCTGGCGAGGACGAACGCGATTGATTCTATACCTATTGGGTCCGAACGAAAGCCTCATCCCTGAGTATCTAGGGCAAAAAATTGCCGAAGGGGTAAAACAGCGTCTACTCGGACGACGATTCTAGCGATCGCATCCGCGTTACGATAGAGCGTGGTGACTTAACTTCCGCCATGATGACGATCGACACAATTAGATTAACCGACCATTTTGATTGGATCCCTGCCGAATCCGGCGATCCGAATGCTCCAACGTTAGTTTTTATCCATGGCTGGCTCCTCAGCCGTCGCTACTGGGAACCCTTGATTGACAGGCTCAAGGCTGATTTTTCCTGCCTTTCCTATGATTTGCGTGGATTTGGGGCGGCCCGTGATGCCACCACTCAACTGCCGAATGACCCGTACACCCTAGAAGCCTATGCAAAGGACTTGCAGGCGCTACTCGACGATCGCGGCATCGATCGGGCTTGGCTGATTGGACATTCCCTTGGAGGGAGTATTGCGCTATGGGGCGCACATTTGATGGGCGATCGGATTTTGGGTGTGACTTGTGTGAATGCGGGGGGCGGGATTTATTTAAAGGAAGCGTTTGAGACGTTCCGCAATGCGGGACAGCAAATGCTAAAGTTTCGACCTAAATGGCTAGCAAATGTACCGCTCCTGGATCTCGTTTTTGCCCAAGCCTCGGTTTGTCAGAACCTTGGACGAGAGTGGGGACGACAGCGCCTCGTGGATTTTGTATCTGCTGATTTTACGGCTGCAAAAGGAAGCTTGCTCGAATCTACCACCGAAGCTGAGGTCCATCGACTCCCA
The DNA here is from genome assembly GCA_043764895.1 of Synechococcales cyanobacterium. Classification (GTDB taxonomy): domain Bacteria; phylum Cyanobacteriota; class Cyanobacteriia; order Leptolyngbyales; family Leptolyngbyaceae; genus JAAFJU01. Next base: position 14,411 of record JAYUJY010000268.1, read on the forward strand.
CAGCTCGTATCCGAACTTCAGCAGCCCGTACACTTCATCGCTGGCGATTGCGATCGGATTATGGAACCCCGCTATGTGCGACACTTAGCCAGTTTTCACCCGAAATTCCAGCATTGCGGCGACAGCGTGCTCGAACTCACCCATTGCGGACACTTTGCCATGGTGGAGTACCCAGGTCCGGTGGCAGATTCAATTCGCAGTGCCATAGCCCAAATTAAGACACCATGAAAAACCAGGTTCTAGGGATCCTTCTTGTTGGGTTGCTCGTACGATCAATCATTGCCTTCAAACTCCCACCGGGCTATGACGAAGCCTACTACTACCTCTACACCCAGAACCCAGCCTGGAGCTTCTTTGACCATCCGCCGATGGTGGCGCTAACCACTGCATTCGGTCTTTGGATGTCGGGCGATCAGGTGTCGCAGTTAACGATTCGCGTGGGAACATTGCTCACTCACACCGCGACCTTATGGTTTCTCTACCTCGCCGCTGTTCGCCTTTTCGGTGAAAATGTCGGACGATTAACACTACTTTTGGCCTCGATCGTTCCCATTTTTTTGGTTGCCTTTGGGACCTTGACCTTACCGGATGGGCCGCTGATGTTCTTCTGGGTGGTGGTGCTGTGGGGGAGCGCAGAAGAATTTTTTGGGGCCTGGGATGGGACGGAAATACGGTCCAACGGAAATACGTCAAGTCACCACGCCTATCGCCCTAGCTATCGGTTAGCTATCTTGGGCTTTTTTGTGGGACTGGCCTTTACGAGTAAGTATCACGGGGCCATTCTGGGGGCTGGACTGGTGGGATTCTGTCTCACAGCACCTCCCTTTCGGCGCGCCCTCTGGTCGCCGTGGTTGGCCTTAGGTCTAGTCGCCTTCGGGGTTGCGATCGCTCCAGTGATTTTGTGGAATGCAAACCACGACTGGATTTCATTCACCTTCCAAGCGGGACGCAGCGTTCCGGCAACGTCCTACAGCCTGGTCCGACTGCTCGAAGTCATCGGTGTCCAATGCCTGTACCTATTTCCCACGATCGGCGTGCCGCTTCTTTGGATCAGCGCTCGCGATTTACTCCAACAAATCCGCAGTCCGTTTATTCGTCGATTGCGCCCCCATCAGCCCGAAATAATCCTGAAAAAACGGTTAGTTCTCTGGCTCTCCGCTCCGGTTTTCCTGACGTTTACGCTGATTGGTGGCTACCGACAGGTGTTGCCCACTTGGACCATGCCGGGATGGTTTGTGGCGACGATACTGTTGGCGATCGCGGTGGACCGATGGCAGCAAAAGGCACCCAAAATCATGCATAGATGGCTCATGGGAACGGCGTTGAGTATTCCCCTCATCCTTGCCCTAACGCTATTTCACATTAGCGACGGGATTGCCCAGAAGCCAAGTCAGAACGCCATTTTGGGTGGATTGATTCCCGCACCTCAGGATCCGTCGATTCAGCTTCTTGATGTGGTCCAACTGCGCAACCGTTTTCGCCAAAACCCGGCCCTCATGCGTGCCCTAAAAAGCAGTGACTTCGCTTTCAGCAACCGCTTTCATTTGGCCGGACATTTTGCCATGGCCCTAGATCCGCTGTTCCCCATTCCTATGACCTGCTTTGATGCGCGGGATATGCGTGGGTTTGGGTACTGGTCAAAGGCGACGGATTGGGTTGGCAAAACGGGACTCTACCTCACCACCGACGAATTTCAAACGCCCCCAGAAGATTCGGCAAGCACCTTTCTTCCTTACTTTAAACAGTTTGAAAAGGTAGGCGACATTGCCTTAACCCGAGGCGGCGTCACCGTCAACCACATTCATATCTATCTCGGCAAGACCCTAATTAAGCCCTACCCCCGTCCGGCCCAAAGTAGCCTAGGGGCATAGCTTCGTAAAATGGGGAACTCAAGGGATCCCATTTGGTCTACATTATTCAAAGATATTCAGTAAAGTCTCAGGTTGGGATTATGCGATCGCCTTGGAAATTAGCAGTATTAAGTCAGGTTTTACTCCTGAATATGGGATTTGGCTGGGTGAGCGCGCCTGCTCAATCCTTTGAGAGCGTTGCTAAGAACGGTGCTGAACGAGTGGCTGAGACATTGCCCGATGAACCGATCGGCGCGTCTGCGCTCGTCAGTGGGAATCAGATTGCCCAGCTCGTCGAATCGTTTCGATCGATTGCCCAGCAGTCCACCACCATGAAGTCCACCACGCTCTACAGTGAATGGCGCGTCAGCAAACAAAATATTGGTCCCTGGACTCAACAATGTCTCTCGGCAGAAACCACCCCGGAAGAGTTCGATCGGAATGCGGGGACAGCCTCGAAGGTTGTGACCTGCGTTGTGGGAAGAGTGCTCAACAACGAATACAAGAATGCCGATCGCGATGAAGTCCTAGCCGTTCGTCGCACCGCCGCCTGGTGGATGACGGGAGATGCCAGTCGCTACAATAGTCCCGGCACAGCGGCCTACACGCAACGAGTCCTAGACGCCTATCAGAGCCGAAGTTCTATTGCTGCCGTTCCTGGTAGAGCTGAAGCCCCGGAAAAACCGATCGCAAAGCCTGCAAGTAAGCCTGCTGAGACTTCAGAGAAGAAACCAGAGAGGAAACCTGAGAAGAAAGAAAATACCAAACCCACTGGACCCTCTACCGACAAAGTAAAACCCGTTGCAGCGGGTCGCAGTACGCCCTACGATCGGTATATGAAAGCAGGCTACGACGCTGAAAAAGCCCAACAACCCGCCACTGCACTGACCTTTTTTAACCGTGCTCTGGATGAGCGACCTGGTGATACCTATGCCACCACCGCAATCCAAACCCTTGAAAGCAAGCCAGTAGTGGCACCTCCCGTCAAGCCGACCGCCAAACCCACGCCTCCCTCGAAAGGCAGCGTCATCGTCCCTACACAATCTAAATAGGTGCCTAAGTAGGTGCTAAGTCGGTGACTTCTTCATTCATGCTCATTTCACCCCCCTATCTCCTATGAACTCTCTACTCAAACCTGTTGTTTTGCTTAGCTCATTCTTGGGCGCACTCTTAGGGACCGGATTAAGTGCGATCGGATTTGTGGCGCCTGTTCAAGCGGCTGAATGGGTCAAGATTAAGGAAAATGCGGCAAAAGACAGCTTTTTCATCGATAGCAGCACCATTAAGAAGACCGGGAACCTCGTCACCTATTGGGAATACCGCGAATTTATAGAACCCAATAACGCCTTCCTCGAAAATAAAACTGAAAAGGATAAGCCGCTCTATGGCGTGGTGATTCGCTGGACGGCGGACTGCGGAGCCAAAACCCAGCGCCTCCGTCGGGTCAACGCCTTCACGACCAATCGAGAGTTGCTCCAGCGCTTCGACTACGGCGACACAGGAACGCTTAGCCAGCCTCGTCCCGGTAGCAGCGGCTATGAAGTCCTCGAAACCGCCTGCAATCCTAAAAAGCTAGAATCCAGCAAGCCTATCACCAAGTCCGGAGGGACGAAGCCAAGAGACACAAGAATGGCAAGCCTGTCAACATCCACCCAAACAACCCGTATTTTCTAGGGCTTCAAAGTCGGACGTCCAGGCCGATTGAGTTCCTTCCATTTTGCTTTAGCGGCATCAAAGGCGACTTGGTAATGTTTGTCGCCCAGCAGCAGATCGCCATAGAACTCGTAGGGCATTGCGCTATAAATCGGCAGCGGCGGATCTTCTGGATAGTCTTCTCTCGCTTCGACGATCGCCTCTTGTAGGTCCGGAACCTCTATGGAGTGCGCTGGAAAGTAGGAGAGTTCTTCAGCATTTTTCTTGAAGTGCCGAAAGCTTGGGTCAATTCGCGTAATGCCGTCCGCCAGTTCTAGCTCCACCCAGGCGTGCTCAGTAGGTGCTTCATCTCCCGGTTTCACTAAAAAACCCTGCACGTAGCGAATCTCTGCCAGCTCTCCTAGTTCAGCCACCAGCGCGATCGCCGCATTGGAAGCATTATCAAAGGGCGTTGTGGGTTTCGAGGCAATGGTTTTTCCCAAGCTGCTCGATCGGGCCGCATCCAGTTGAATTATTTTGTCCATGGGTGTCTTAACGATGGGGGTTTAACTGCGCTTAAGAGTTTCGCTCAGTGACTTCAGTCTATCAAGATTTTAGGGTGGAGGTCGATCGGGTCGTGGCTTGGTTTAAGAAGATCATCCAGTCATTCAGGGTCTCAAAGGTCGTAGGATCGCAGCTATCGTCGTTTATATCGCTGTCGTGCGTTTCCATCGACCCTACGATCGAACCTGTCGGGTCAAACTCCTGCCAAAACGCTTCCATACAGGTCATTTCCCAATCAAACCAACAAATTAAGGGTAATTGCAAATCGGCGACCATCCGATCGCTGGGCAACAAGCGTCCCACGACCAGCCCCGAGGACTCCGCTAACGACCGATATACAAACTCCACCACCTCAGAGCGAATGCCCAACGGTCGCCAAAATCGCTGATGCCACTCATTAACCGCATACTCCGGACGATCGGATAGCGACTGGTTTACCCGCCGCCGCAACTTCAAATCAGGACTCATGTCTGAGTAGGCTCTCAGGGCCTGCCACCTATTTTTGATTTCATGACCTAGCCGATTCAGCATGATACTCCCAGAACCTTTCGGCTCACCCCAGACAACACGTATGGAACACCGTTTCTAGTATTCCCCATCTCTGAAGCAAATTAAAGATTAGTTCCTAGATTCCTAGGCTATCTGCCATTAAGCACGCCGTTCCGTAGGCAGCCTCGGTCTGCAATGCCGTACAAACGGGCACGCCGATCGCCGTCGATCGCATAGTTTGCCACGGCGTATTTTGGGCACCGCCGCCTGCGGTATAAATGTGGGTCAAGGGGCTTGATCCGAGGGTTTGCAGCAGTTGATAGGCTTGGGCTTCGATGCGGGCCATGCTTTCGAGGAGTCCTTGGAGGAATAGGCGATCGTCTGTGGGCCTTGGGGTAAGACGGGGCGAGAGCAGGGGATCGTTGATGGGAAACCGTTCGCCCGGTTTAAGCAGTGGATAGTAGTCGAGTCCGGTGGACAGGTTGGGATCGATTTGCTGACTCAAGGCCGTAATTTGCTCTGAGGTGAAAAAAGACTTGAGCACCGCGCCGCCCGTGTTGGACGCGCCCCCTACGAGCCAGCGATCGCCCGAGGGCAAACTTAGCCGATGGCTATAGATGCCATAGCGAGCGTCTTCAATTCGAGTTGTGCTTAAAAGCTTAATGACCAGCGTTGATCCTAGAGACGTAACGGCTTCTCCGATGTGGGTCGCTCCGCTGGCGAGAAAGGCGGCAATGCTGTCGGTGGTTCCGGTATGGACGAGGCAATCCGCCGGAATCGAAAACCGATCGCACCACTGAGATTGAATAGGACCTACTACGGCACCGGGCGATCGAACCTCAGGCAAACGCGATCGGGTCTCGGGCGTGAGCGACTGGAGCAGCCACGGGGGATAGCACAATGCCTCCACGTCGTAGCCAAGTTTTAGCGCGTTGTGATAGTCGCTAATGCCGAGCTTTCCATGGAGCAAAAACGCCAGCCAGTCCGCTTGATGAAGAAAGGCAGCGGACGCATCAAACTCTGGCTGTTGCTGAAACCATAAGAATTTGGCAAAGCTAGACGTGGCAGTGATCACGGTGTGATGGGTAGGGGCGATCGATCGGATGTGGGGCACTTGATCGATGGCGCGCGCATCGTGGTACATCAACGGTCCAAGCAGCATCTCCCCGTTTGCGTCACACAGCACCACCGTTGAAGAAGTGCCATTAATCGCGATTCCCGAGAGCTTCAACCGCACTTCCTGAGGCAACTGTCCGATCAAATCCACCAGCGCCGATCGCCAGGACTCCGCAGTGTCCGCCAACCCCGTCACTCTGGATTCCGCCACAATGTTTTGCTGACCATCAATGGCGATCGCGCGTGCCCCACTCGTCCCGAAATCAATCCCCAGCCGATATCGCCGCATAGTGCCCAATGCTAGTAGACCCCTTCTCAATTCTCACTTCACCCTTCTCAATTCAGATGCTGCTTCACCCACGCCACCGCACCGTCCAAATCCGCCACGACATCGCCCTCCGGAAGGGGCGGACGCGGAATCATCACCACAGGCATCCCCATTTCTCTAGCTGCAACAATCTTGGCGTAGGCCGCATTGCCACCGCTGTTTTTACTGACAATAGCGCCGATGCGATAGTGAGTCAGCAGCTCTTTTTCGTGGGTGACATCAAAGGGACCTTGATCTAGCAAGATTTCGCCCGGTGGGAGACGGAGCGTGGGTTCGGGCTGGGTGATCATGCGCATCAGGAACCAGTGCGATCGCAGTTTCGAGAAGACGCTCAGCTCTTGGCGTCCGATGGTCAAAAACACCCGATCGGCAATCTCCGGCAGCTTATCCGCCGCCTCTTCCAGCGTCCCTGCCTCGATCCAATAATCATCCGGGTGACGAACCCACGGTGAACGCGAGAACAACACCCTCGGAACACCGACGTTTGCTGCGGCCATGGCGGCATTGAGCTTAATTTGGACCGCAAAGGGATGGGTCACATCCACGAGCAAATCCACCTGCTCATCTTTCATGTACTGAGCCAGTCCCGCCACGCCCCCAAACCCGCCCAGCCGGACCCGACCGACGATCGGGACATTGGGCTTCGGCGTTCGGCCAGCGAGGGAGGCAATGGTTTCTACGTTGGGGAGGGAGGCGAGCTGAGGAATAAGCTTCGCAGAGTCACCCGTCCCGCCCAAAATCAAGATTCTAGTCATAACGAAATCCAGCAGCTACCACTCAGTTGTAACAAATTTAAATTCAAAATTTTAAACCCTCTATTGTACATAGACTAATCCAAATTCAATCCCTCAAATATTTCTCCTTAAGATATCGTAACGATCGATCGGAGTCTTTAGTCTTCTCAGGTCTCATTCATCCATTACCAAAGCGATTTTAGTCAGTGGTAAGATGATTTCTAAGCTAGGGGTGTTCACTGCCGCGAGATGCGAAACCATTGCATTGGATTTCACAGGGCAGATGGGCTGAGAAAACCACCCTTAGAACCTGACTGGGTAATTCCAGCGTAGGGAAGCTCTTTATTTTTGAGGAAGACTCATGGCGTTGCGCACAAGCTGGATCGAAAAACGGGCGGGACATCCCAATACGTCCCAAATGCACTATGCCCGTCAAGGGGTGGTCACGGAAGAAATGGAGTATGTAGCTAAACGGGAAAAGCTCCCCACCAGCCTGATTCTGGATGAAGTGGCACGCGGACGCATGGTCATCCCCGCCAATATCAACCACCCGAATCTCGAACCGATGGCGATCGGGATTGCCTCTCTATGTAAGGTCAACGCCAACCTCGGCGCATCGCCCAACTCCTCCGACCTCAACGAAGAACTGGAAAAACTTCGGATGGCGGTGAAGTATGGCGCGGATACGGTGATGGATTTGTCCACGGGCGGCGGCGATCTCGACAAGATCCGTACGGCGATTATTAATGAATCCGTGGTGCCGATCGGAACGGTGCCGATTTACCAAGCGCTTGAAAGCGTCCATGGTAATTTCGATAACTTCACCGAAGATGATTTTCTCCACATCATCGAGAAGCACGCTCAGCAAGGCGTTGACTACATGACGATTCATGCGGGGCTTTTGATCGAGCACTTGCCTCTAACCCGCAGCCGGATCACCGGAATCGTGTCTCGTGGCGGCGGCATTATTGCCAAATGGATGCTGCACCACAAGCGCCAAAACCCGCTCTACACGCGGTATTCCGACATCATGGACATCTTCAAGAAGTATGATGTCACCTTTAGCCTCGGCGATTCGCTGCGTCCCGGCTGTACCCATGATGCGTCTGACGCGGCACAACTGGCCGAACTCAAGACTCTCGGACAGCTTACCCGTCGGGCTTGGACCGATGATTTGCAGGTGATGGTCGAAGGTCCGGGACATGTGCCCATGGACCAAATCGAGTTCAACGTCCGCAAACAAATGGAAGAATGCTCCGAAGCGCCGTTCTATGTATTGGGTCCATTGGTCACTGACATTGCTCCTGGCTATGACCACATCACCAGTGCGATCGGTGCGGCGATGGCAGGCTGGTACGGTACGGCAATGCTATGCTACGTCACGCCCAAGGAACACCTCGGCTTACCCAATGCTGAAGATGTTCGCAACGGGTTGATCGCCTACAAAATTGCGGCCCACGCAGCGGATATTGCCCGCCATCGTCCCGGCGCACGCGATCGTGATGACGAACTGTCCCGCGCCCGTTATAACTTCGACTGGAATCGTCAGTTTGAACTTTCCCTTGACCCTGAACGAGCGAAGGAATACCACGACGAAACGCTTCCTGAAGATGTCTACAAAACCGCTGAATTTTGCTCAATGTGTGGACCGAAGTTCTGCCCAATGCAAACCAAGATTGAAGACGGTGAACTCGAAGAGCTGCTGAAGTTCTTGGAGAAAGACGGCGATCGCGTGAAGGCTGCGGTCTAACGATCGATTGATCTGAGTAAAAGGCGATCGGGAGAAATCTCGATCGCTTTTTAGGTTGTTATTGACGATTAGACGATCGTAGATTTTAGTTGGGAGAAGGGGCGATAGTCTCCAATCGCCCTTCGTTCAATGTGATTAGAAAACGAATTTGATAAAATTATGCCAGCACCCGATATTTATCATGAAACTGTTAAACAAGCACTCGTTCAAGATGGCTGGATTATTCTTAAGGAACACTACGAGCTAAAGTACAAAGGCGATCGACTGTATCCAGACATTGCAGCAGAGAAATCTATTGTTGCTGAACGGGGGACTCAGAAGATTTTGGTCGAGATCAAGAGCTTTTTGGGGCGCTCATTTATTGCGGATTTACAGGGCGCGATCGGCCAGTACGTGATGTATCGAAATGTCATTCAGGCTCAGGGACTTGAGTTTGAGCTTTATCTGGCAATCTCAGAAAAGGTTTACGAGGAAAAATTTCAAAGTCCTTTGGCGCAGCTTATCATTGAAGAAAATCAAGTGAATCTTTTAGTTTTTTCGGTTGATCAAGAGGTCGTGAGCATATGGATAAACTTAAGAGCTATCGAGAATTAATTCATCGAGTGTTGATGGAGTACCGAAATTTAGAAACCTCCGGTGAGCCTGATTCTGGGCTAGAGTCGGTGCTCATGCTAGATGATGCTCAGGGGCATTATGTGTTGTTTCGGAGTGGTTGGGAAGGGGGCGATCGGATTCAAAAAATGGTGATTCATGTGCGATTGAAGAATGACAAAATTTGGATTGAGGAAGACGGGACGGAGGAGGGAGTAGCGACGGACTTTTTACAAGCTGGTGTCTCGCGAGACGACATTGTTCTGGCGTTTCATCCGCAACATCTTCGGCAATACACTGAGTTTGCGATCGCGTAGTGCTTAAAGCTTCAGTATCCTGGGGACAGGCGGATGTCTCCGATCGGACATACCTTATCGGACGATTTACTCATCGTCATTCATATAGAACGCCTGTCACGCATTCGGATTATTTCAGCCCGGTTCGTCACTCCAGTGGAGCAAAAACTTTATGAACAAGGTTAATCAATTATCGGATGTGGATACGTTTGATGAGGATGCGGTGGTGTTACAGGTTCGTCCTCGTGCGAGTACACCGGTGACTCTTTCGGTGCCGGATGATGTGTTGGCATCGCTTCAACGAGTGGCGATTCTCCGGGGGAGAGGCTTCGCCAACGATCGGGAGATGTCGTTGGACGGATTGTTGAAACTGTATATTGGCAAGGGTTTGAGGGTCGATCGAAGTCAGAAATAATTGCTGTAATGCTGGGGAAGAGCGATCGCGTAAAGGCTGCGGTCTAACCTCTGAATCTACGGTTGATTAATCGTTTAGGGCGATCGGGAGAAGAGACTTTGATTAAGGTTTTGTCTTTCGATCGTTTTTTATAGATGGGAGTGGTTGTAGAGGGGCGATCGGCTGACAGATTCTGTATTTCTTTCTATAGTGTAAGGACAGGCGGAGAAATTCTTCTTTTGCCTAGGGGATCTGTGGAATTCTTCTACCTATCACCCTTGATTTAGGTAGATATGTGGAAATTTTCCGCCTACTAAGTGTTATGCCGCTAGAGAATCGGTAAGGTCGGAAATCAAAAATTGCCAGTTTAGTGATGAATAATAGGTACGATTTATGAGTCGAAGCGGATCCTTTTACGCAGAAATTTGGAAAGATGGACAATGGGAGCCGATACCTAAGCCTAAATTCTTAAAAGGCACGCATCACCCTATTTGTTGTACGAGTCCTGGCACAGCTTATGAACTATATGCTGCACTTGTTGGATATGAACGTTGGTCTACGTATCCTCACTGGTATGCTGAGCCTATAGTTCCGATTTCTGAACCTCGCGGTTTTCCTGATGATATGAATCCTATTTATAAGGAATGCTTTAATTACACCGAATATATCGAAAACAATACGTACGAAATAAGTATCGGAAACAATACTTATGAAATGAGTCCGATGTCTTATGCTAAGCAAATTTATCTTACTTGGTTTCTCGTGCAGGAGGTCGTTGATTATGATTGGGATAGAAAGTTTCCTACATTTACTGGTTATGTGAGGAGTCAGTATGCATCTTTATTTCGTGCATTGGGTTCTTTCCCTGAAGATTTTCCAGAAGAGGAGAAAATTTATATGAACAAGGGCGAAGGTAGGACAGAAGTTTCTTGGGTGGAAAGTTATCGCGAGTTTGTTGGTTGTTCAGATTGGTTTATTGGGGAACTACTGAAATTAGGCAATCCAGGGGAGGTAAGGATCATTTTCTGGCTTGATTTGTAGTGTTAATGTTGCATAACAAGCATATGCAGCGGAACGGATCAAAACACTATGTCTGCGTTTATTTTGCAAGTCCGTCCGCTGATACGCAAGCCGTTAGACCGACACTGAAACGATCGCTTCCCCAAAACATACGATCGCCCTTCCTCATGTGTGCGATCGAGGACAAACATCAAAGACTAGCTGCGATCGAACCCCCGATCGAATGCCAAGAGAAAGCCGATCGATCGATCTGGTGAATCGATCGATCGCGGTCTGAATCAACGACTTTTTGGTGTGATATCCTAGAACTATGGACTTTGAATGGGACGAATCTAAAAATAGGAGTAATCAACAAAGACATGGCTTAGACTTTACCGAAGCTAAACGACTCTTCAACCCTTCGCTATTCGTGGACATTGACGATCGTGAAGACTATGGTGAAGAACGTTATGTCGGACTTGGTTTGCTAGATGGGCGAGTCGTAGTTGTAATCTTCACTCAGCCTGATGACGACACTGTTCGGGTCATTTCACTACGAAAGGCAAACTCTTATGAAAGACAGCAATATGGCGAATATCTCTAAAACAGACTGGGCTAGAGTTGATGCGATGACTGATGAAGACCTCGATACCTCAGATAGCCCGGTTTTGACGGGACAATTTTTCTCAAGAGCAAAACCATGGTCTTCCGTAAAGGCTAAACCTCAAATCTCGGTGAGTGTAGATTCCGAGACATTAGCTTGGTTTGAAGAGCAAGGGCAAGACTCCGAACGACATTTGGCTGCGGCATTGAGGATTTATGCAGAAGCCCAAAAATATGCGGGTATCCGATCGGCTTGAATCACTAGCGATTGCACCTCCTGAATCAAACCGATCGATCGTTCTGGTGAATCGATCGCCCTTTCTCATGTGTGCGATCGAGGGCGAACATCAAAGACTAGCTGCGATCATCAAGACATCAAATGTTAAGAAAAAACGATCGATCGTTCTGGTGAATCGATCGCCCTTAACGCGGCATGAGTTCGTCTAAGGTGAACTGAAGATGGGGGAAGAGGGGCGAATAAATTGTTTCTCCTAGGTGGAACTGAGTTTGGTGATACTGACCATTGATCAATGTGTTGACGGTAAAGGTCGGTTGCTTTGGGCTACCGATGAAGCGAATGCCGCCTAAGCCTCGAAAGTCAGCAATCCAGTATTCTGGGATTTCTAAGAGCGCGTATTCTTCAACTTTTCGCGCATAGTCATCCTGCCAATTGCTACTAGTGACTTCTGCGACGAGTTTGATACTGCTGCCATTACAAACGATCGGTTCTCGCTGCCAGAGGGGTTCTTGTTTTAGTGCGATTTCGTCTAGGACGATGACATCGGGGCGAAGAACAGTGGCGAAGGCGGCTGGGGGCTGAATAAGGCAATTTTTTGGGACAATCCAAGGCTGTTGGATTTGTCGGATTGTGCTGTAAAGGATGCCTGCTAGAGTTCCGGCAACGGTTTCATGGGGTCCTGTCGGTTCCAAGTCTCTAAGTTCTCCATCAATGAGTTCGTACCGGGAGTCTTCACCGTACTGGTCAATAAATTCTCTTGCGGTGAGGGTTGGTTTTTGGGTTGGATATAGGAGAGTTTGGGTCATAGGAGAAGCGTCCTCGACGGCTGAGATTTATTGTAGATGATTTATGGGAGCCTTGCTCCTAACACGAAATCGCTTTCCCCGAACACCCGATCGGCCTTCCTCATGTGTGCGATCGCTATCCTTAATATCCTACGCACCAAAAACGATTACCAAATCCGGCTCATACTCAAAACAAAACCGGGCATCACCTCACCACAATCGATCGCACTCAGCCCATTTAATATCACCGGATCTTGTCCCAGACGATATATCTCAACCTGCTGATTCTTTGGGTTAATTAACAATCCCAACCTCACCCCTAGGCGTCGATACTCCTCCATCTTTTCCTGTAACGGTTTTAAATTGTCCGTCGCCGATCGCAATTCAATCACAAAATCTGGAACGATCGGAATAAATCCAACAATTTCAACGCCAACTAGGCGTGACTTCTCAATCCAAGACACATCTGGAGACATCTTCCCACCGCCGATCGCAACAAAGTCATATCCAGTCGATGAGTCAAAAGCCTCGCCTAGATTACTTTGTCGGTTCCAGTACCACACTTCCCCGAACAGATTTCCATTTCTTTTTCCACTTTCACCACCTGTTGGAGGCATAGCAATCAACTCTCCATCTTTTGTTAATTCAAGACGTAAATCCGGATTCTGAATGCAAAGCTGGTCAAAATGCTCGGGAGTCACCATCAACTTGATATCGCTAACATCCAGTAGCCATGGCTCAAGAGTGATCGGCTTAATAGCGGCAGTAGCAACAGGCATAAAACCTCCAACGATCGTCGGGAGACAAATCATATTAGTCCACTCTATCATTTTCTAACGCTAGTCTTAATCTTCTAGTTATGTCCAGCGCAAATAAGTCAACTATTTAGAAAATGCACGTTAGTCCATGCGATCGCCCTTCCTCATGTGTGCGATCGAAGACTAACTGCGATCGATAAATATCAGATGCCAAGAAAAAACGATCGATCGTTCTGGTGAATCAATCGTCCCTCCAAGCTAAAATAAAGCCATCCCGTCGTAGCAAGGTCAAACTTATGGCAGTCCGACAACCCCGATATAGCAAGGAAGAGTTTGCCCAGCGTGGTGATGCTCTATATGAATCAGAAGTGCGATCGCAAGTCGAAGCGGAAAATGATGGGAAGATTGTGGCGATCGACATTGAGACGGGCGCGTTTGAAGTCGCTCCTGATGTTGTGACCGCTTCAGAGCAACTTTTAGAACGGCTACCAGATGCACAAACTTGGTTCATTCGGATTGGTCGTCAGGCTGTTTATCATTTTGGAGCACGAAGCCTCCGCGCAAAATCATGATGCAAGGGTTTGTGAATCAGAGTTGTGAGGCAGTATTGCCGATCGTCGTAAAGAACGAGAGCATTACACAGCTTATTGATGCCGTGATTGACACAGGCTTTTCAGGATTCTTGACGTTGCCTACCGACCTCATTGCTGCCCTAAACTTAACTTGGAAAGGTCGTAATGTCGCGACACTAGGAGATGGGACTTCCTGCATTTTTGACGTTTATATTGCCACCGTGATTTGGGATGGGCAATATCGCAAAGTTGATATCAATGAATCGGAGACCGTTCCTCTAATTGGGATGCAACTATTAAGAGGCTATGATTTACGAGTTCGGATCATTGAAGGTGGCACTGTCGTAATTGAAGCCTTTCAATAGAACTTAAGGGCGATGCAAAAACTTTATGAACAAGGTTAATCAGTTATCGGATGTGGATACGTTTGATGAGGATGCGGTGGTGTTACAGGTTCGTCCTCGTGCGAGTACACCTGTGCCTCTTTCGGTGCCGGATGATGTGTTGGCATCGCTTCAGCAAGTGGCGATTCTCCGGGGGAGAGGCTTCGCCAACGATCGAGAGATGTCGTTGGACGGATTGTTGAAACTGTATATTGGTAAAGGGTTGAGGGTCGATCGAAGTCGGAAATAATTGCTGTAGTGCTGGGGAAGGACGATTGCGCAAAGGCGGCGGTTGATTAATAGTTTAGGGCGATCGGAAGAAGAGACGTGGATTAGGTTTCTGTCTTTCGATCGTTTTTTATGAAGGGGTCTGTTGTGGGTGAACTTTTCAGGGTGCGATCGTCTGACAGAATCGGCATTTCATCTTATAGTAGAAAAGTAAGTAGAAAATTATTCTTTTGCATTGAGGATTGAGTGATGGATTCCACAAAAACACCCCAACAGTCTCCAGAAGAGAGTTTGACTTTTATCATTAAGATTAAAGGGGTAAACAGGAATGTATTTTTTGCAAAGATGATAATACTTTTGGGTTTAAGCCTACTGCTAGGTTATTCTGTTGCTCAAGTAAATTCCCGAAAATATGAGAGAGGTCGTGAACTAACACAAGAAAAATATCTGAAAGGATTTGGTGAGTACAAAGGTGAATTATTAGAGGCCAAACGGGGTGATGATCCGCTATTTTCAACCTTTATAACGCTTATCGTTTTGACCATCCTGATATTTTCATACGAATCAACTGCGTTGATAATTGGCTTCCTTATTGGAAAGGTGATTAGGCGATAAGCCTAGTTCTGTTGTACATTGCGCGGTCCAACAACTGCAATGTACAGCAGAACGGTGGGTGTTATCTGTGAGTTGGGAAAGATATCAGCGTCCGCTCCACTAAAAGCCGCCAGACCGACACTAAAACGATCGCTCTCCAAAACACAACCAATCGCCCCTCCTCACATGTGCGATCGAGGACGAACATCAAAGACTAGCTGCGATCGAACCTTGCGATCGAATGTTAAGAGAAAACCGATCGATCGACCCTAAATCTTAGCTTGAGACTGCTGTGCAACATATTCGCGTAATGCACGATTGATACTAGTTTGGTAGCCTTCATCTGGCGCAGGATTTGTTTTAAACCAACTAATCAAATCAGCATCTAACCGCAACGTAATTTGCTGCTTCACCGGACGATAAAACAGCCCTCGCTTTGCCTGACTCCAATCTCCCGCACCTTCTGGAATCAAATCAGTCTGAATAGGTGTTTGAGCCATCGCCAACGCATCAATTTCCGCTTGAATTTCCGGCGGCACGGGATTAAAACGATTCTTCTTCATAGGATCTCCTTTCATGGGATGTTGCTTGACGGGCACTGATTATTCGGCCTATTTCCTGAGACAGTGCAGTCTCAGAATCAAACTCTGGATAGGTATGGACTACAAATATGATCATCGAACCGATCAGCCCGACTCGTGCCGAAGCGATCGATAATATCAGGGAAGCAATAATCGCTTACTTAGAAAGTCTAGATGCTCATGGAGATCTAGTTCCTCCACAGATCTCTGAGGACATTGTTGAGGTTTATGCGTGAGTTACCTGCCCCAAGTTTCAGGTCGTGAGGTTGTGAAAGCTCTAAAAACGATCGATCGTTCTGGTGAATCGATCGTGCCTTCAAGCTAAAATAAAGCCATCCCGTCGTAGCAAGGTCAACCCATGACAGTCCGACAACCCCGATATAGCAAAGAAGAGTTTGCCCAGCGTGGTGATGCTCTATATGAATCAGAAGTGCGATGACCGAAGGTCGGTCGTAGACCATCGGGGAGGGCATCATGGATTTTGACCCAAGTGCCATCTTTTTTCCAGGTTCTGAAATAGGTATAAACGGTTTGCCAAGGCGGAAAGTCATGGGGCATCGATCGCCACCGACAGCCTTCTGCGACGAGGTAGAAAATCGCATTGAGAACCGCCCAAAGGTCAGTCGTGCGAGGACGACCTCCCGATTTTGTTTCAGAACAGAAGGCTTTGATTAATTCAAATTCGTCAAGACTTAAATCGCTCGGGTAAGGTAAAGACATTGTTCTTTGGGGGCTACGTGTATATACGTCTAAGCCTATACCCGGAGATTTTTTTTACCCAAAGCTCAACTTTTCAAACACCTTCTAATGAACGTTTTCTGCTTGCAATGCTTAGGTGGTGCGGCTATGGTAGAGAAAGATGCATAGAGTTAGCCCAATGAGATGTGTACATAGTCCTTCATTTAGATCAATCTATTGGAGTAACAGGCCTCTATTGTGAACAAGGAGATCCTGCTAAGCGATGTTGGTTGGGGTGGTTTGGAATCATGCCTCGTTATCGTCGCAAGAGAATAGGTTCGTACTTGTTTAATTCAACTTATAATATTGCTTCTGAAAAGGGATTTTCTCATCTCTACATACATACTGGAGGTAGTGATGAAGACGTAATCTCATTCTATAAATCGGTTGCTTGCTATCAACTTGGGCTTGCCTCGAACGTCTTTCCACAATCAAAATTTGACAATTTTTCTAGAGATGACATGATACTCTGCTTTAACTTAAATTAGGCGATACGCTATCACACAGTAATTTTAAAACAGTTCTAGCGTGATCCCAGTCGGTGTATCACATCCCTAAGAACTACTAGATATACTATGTTTAGAGAAGCGATTGTAGGGAGAGCCGATCGCTCCACACCAAGCTACTCTAAGGACGATCGTCCTCAAAAATAACGCTTCAGAAAATCGGCTGGCGTCAAAAGGTCAACTCTACGAAGACATCATCCGTCGTGATCGATCGTCCCACTCCAAGCAACCCCGGCTTAACATCCAAGCACCTGCTCAGCCACCTTGCAACAAGTTGCGATCGCCCAGACCAAACCCATTAAAACTCAACATTCATCGGCGTTCTTGGGAACGGAATGACATCGCGAATGTTCGTCATGCCCGTCATAAACTGCACCAATCGCTCAAATCCCAGACCAAATCCCGCATGGGGAACCGTACCGTAGCGACGTAAATCCAAGTACCACCAATAGGCTTCTGGACTTAAGCCCTGCGCTTTGATCCGCGCTTCTAAGACATCCAACCGCTCTTCTCGCTGCGATCCACCGATGATTTCACCGATTTTGGGGGCGAGAATATCCATGGCTGAAACTGTCTTCCCGCCATCATCTAGTCGCATATAAAACGCTTTGATTTCGGTGGGATAGTTCGTGACGATCACAGGCTTTTTAAAATACTCTTCTGCCAGCCAACGCTCATGTTCCGACTGCATATCAACACCCCAAGCCACTGGAAACTCAAAGGTCTTCGTACATTTTTCGAGCAAGTCGATCGCCTCAGTATAAGTCACCCGAGCAAACTCGTTATTGATGATATTTTCAGCCGTCGTGAGAACACTATCGTCAATGCGTTGATTAAAGAACTCCATATCTTCGGGGCAATGTTCTAGGACAGACTTGAAGACATACTTTAGGAATGCTTCAGCAAGATCCATATCGCCCTTGAGATCGCAAAACGCCATCTCCGGTTCCACCATCCAAAACTCAGCCAAGTGACGGGACGTATTAGAATTTTCAGCGCGAAACGTCGGACCAAAGGTGTAGACATCGCTGAAGGCCATCGCCATCACTTCAGCCTCCATTTGTCCGCTCACCGTCAAGTACGTCGGCTTCCCAAAGAAATCTTGGCTGAAATCCACTTTTCCGTCTTTCGTCGGCAGCTTTTTCTCCAAGTCAAACCGCGTCACCGCAAACATCTCCCCTGCACCTTCGCAATCGCTAGCCGTCAGAATCGGCGTATGTGCCCACAGGAAGCCTCGCTCCTGGAAAAATTGATGAACGGCCACCGCACAGGCATTCCGAACCCGAAAGACAGCGCTGAGGGTATTGGTGCGCGATCGCAAGTGTCCAATGTCTCGCAAAAACTCCAGGGAATGCCGTTTTTTCTGTAGCGGATAAGTTTCAGGATTCGCTTCGCCGTAGACTGTCAGACGTTCGGCCTGAAGTTCGATGCGCTGACCTTTGCCTGCGGATGCGACTAGCCTGCCCTCGATCGCCACCGATGCGCCCGTATTGATCCGCTTGATGGCTTCGGCATAGCCAGGAACAGTCTCACTCACAACGGCTTGAAGCCCCATCATGGACGAGCCATCATTGACTTCGATGAAACTAAACGTTTTTTGTTCGCGCTTTGTTCGGACCCAGCCCTGAATCGTAACCGTGTCGTCGGGGCTACCGCTGCGGAGAAGGTGGACAATCTTGTGAACGGGAAAGTTATGGACAGGAAGCTGAGTCATACCAAAAGAATTTGCGACAGTTCTTTTAGTGTGACATTTTTTTAGAATTTAGAAGTGTGAATTTAGAAGTGTGAATTTAGAAGTGTGAGTTTAAAACTGTGAATTTAGTGAATTCAGCGGCGTTGCTCGATCGGAGTATTGCCGGGATCAGGCGTTTTGGGGCTGCGATCGCCGATCGTGAGATAGGCCAGCCCCCAGCCCAACAGGATCCCCATGCCACCAAATCTCACCAGTTGCCAGAAGTATTGCCGGATGCCGAGCCAAGAAAGGAGACGGCTTTCTAGACGCATTTCGAGTTCGTCGAGCTGGGTGGTGAGGGTTTTTAGCTCGGCTTGGGTGTCGGGGGTTGCGGGAGTTGCACTGCTGAGGTCTGAATGCTGTGCTTGAAGCGTGATTCTCAGGGTCTCGTCTGCTTGAACTTGTTGGTAGCGTGCTTTGAGGGCCGCCAGTTCGGTTTCGATCGCACTAATATCTGTGGCGATCGGATCTAAACTTGGATCTAGACTTGGGTCTAAATTTTGATCTAAGCTTTCAGCAGAATTCGCGGTTTTAGGAGAATCAGATTGCATAATAGAACGATTGATAGAGCCTGATTTGTAATCCATGTGAACGCCATGCCAGAACTGACTCAATCCGTCCAGCCGATCGCAGGATCCACTGAAACCCTGACCCCACTCGATCTCGCCCAACAGCTCGCCCAACAGCTTGCGATCGGCCACAAAGACTGGCACCGCCTTCAGTCCAACCGTCCAGCACGCGCTCAAGAACAGGCCGCGATCGCCATGGTGTACCTGCTGAAAGGCGAATCGGCTCTTGCCCTCGCTCATCTTCAACAAGCCACCGCATGGCTCGATCGATCGGTATCTGCACCGCCCTGTCCGCACTAGCCCATAGAGGATTTGGGCTGAAGATTAAATGTTTTTCAGAACCTGGATCCGGCTGCTTTTTTCGGTCTGTTGTTTGTGGCAGACCAGAATGCAGGAGGCGTTTGCAATGCGGGAGTGATAGTTTCCGACGTTGCCAGATAGGGAACTTGCCCCCGCCATCGGCTGACATAGCAAGGTCAGCAAGCATGAGCATCCCGCCAAGAGGACCAAATCCAACTGGCGAGGACTGATGGATAAAAACGGAGAGAACGATCGGTGGGACATGGTGCGCATCAATGCCTGATTTTGGGAAAGGGGGAGATTTGCTTTTGCCCGAGATTTTAAGTCTCAAACCTGTAAAGCTGATGTTAAGATACCCTAAATCTAGCCTTTAGCTTACAAGTTTCAAGACCATTCTTCGGGCAAGGAGTCAAGGTTTAAGTTAGCAAGGGCGATCGCGACACCTGCTGGACCTGTTTAAATAGACGGAGCTGGGTACCCCCTGTGTTCCACTGGACCTGATCAAAAACCTGATGCAGGATAAAGAGACCCCGACCACATTCTCCGTCATCGCAGAGCGTAGCATCGAGCGCGGCTTGGGTGACGATCGGGGGGCTGAAGCCTTCGCCTTGGTCTGAAATTAACCATTCACAAGAATGACTATGATTCAAGAATTTGACCGAAATACTTTTGTTGGGATCGAGCTTGTTCCCATGTTTTGCGGCATTGACAAGCGCTTCCTGCAAACCTAGTCTGACTTCCATATGCCAATCTTTAGGCACATGATCGAGGAGCAAGTCCAAGACAGACATGAGGTACAGGGTTGATGTAAAACTGATCGTGAGACCCGCTTGACCGATGGAACGAGATGACCTAGAAAACACTATCAAACCTCGGGCTACTGAATCTAGAAGGTTAGGCGCGAAATAGCACAACATTCAGACATAGATTAAGTAAGAGCAACCTGAAAAATAACCATAGCAAATCGGTAATTAGGCATAGAAACTTATCTTCCTTCCTTAAGTTTACACGAAATAACGGCGCTAGCGAGGACGAATCAGTCGCTGGATTTTTTGGAGGGCGCGGTGAGTGGTGGATTTGAGGGTGAGATTGGTGGGATCGGTGACGATCGCTTTTTGTAAGTAGCGCGTGGCCTGTAAGTAATGCTTCTCTTGGATGAGCCGTAAGCCCTGCTGCTGATAGGCAATCGCCTGCCATTGCCGAACTTCAGGATCCTCTGGAAATCGAGCGGATAGACCTTCGACTAGGGCGATCGCGCTAGCCAATCGCTGCTGGGTGAAGAGTTGACGAAGGCGCTGGTAGGTTTGGGCTTTGAGGGGTTCGGCAGGGCTTTCGTCAGATGAGGGGGCGGCAGATTGTGGGGCGGCTGCGGGGGGATGCTCGGCCATCAGTTGCTTGTAGGCTTGAGTGATGGTGAGAAACTGAGATTCGAGCTTTGTAGTTTGTTGGGTGGAGAGAGGAGGTGTAATCTGGGTATCGGGATGCATCTTTCGCGCAAGACGATGGTACGCCGCTTTGATGTCCGCGCGAGATGCGTTAGATTTTAGTCCGAGCGATCGATAGCAGTCCTCCAATCTCATGTAAAGTATCCAACCCAAAAAGATGGCAAAATCCAGTACTTGAATTTTGCCATCTTTTGAGACTTTTTTCTGAATATAGCTTTAGTTCATGGTCTCAATCACTTGATCGATCAAGCCATATTCTTTGGCCTCTTGTGCCGACATGAAATAGTCACGATCGGTATCTTTTTCGACTTTCTCTAGGGTCTGACCGCTTCTGTCTGCCATGATTTGGTTCAGCAAAGTCTTAATACGCAAGATTTCCTTCGCTTCGATTTCAATATCCGTGGCTTGACGACGGCCCGTGCCCCCGAGCGGCTGGTGAATCATGATGCGGGCATGGGGCAGGGCGAGACGCTTGCCTTTTGTGCCTGCGGTCAGAAGAAACGCGCCCATCGACGCGGCTAGACCCACGCAAATGGTGACGACCTCTGACTTGATGTGCTGCATGGTGTCGTAGATGGCCATGCCTGCGGTAACGGATCCGCCGGGAGAATTGATGTAAATGTAAATGGGCTTGCTGGGATCGTCCGAGTCGAGGTAGAGCATATAGGCCACGATCGCATTAGCCATGGCATCATCGACTTCTTCTGCAAGGAAAATAATCCGTTCTCTAAACAGTCGATCGTAGATGCTGATCCACTGTTCATAGCTGCCACCGGGCATACGGTAGGGGACGCTGGGAGTTCCAATCGGCATAGGATCTGGGGGGGGTGAAAGTGGATAAGAAAATAGGCTAGACGCCGGGTAGGGCTTCTTTGGGGGAATCTAGAACTTGATCGATGAGACCGTAGTCCTTGGCTTGGGGCGGTGTCATGTAGAACATTCGATCGCTGTCTTTAGCAATTTGTTCGGCAGATTTTCCGGTGGTGTTGGACAAGATGTCTAGGAGAAGGGCTTTTTTAGTGAGCGCCTGTTTGGCATTGACTTGGATATCCGTCGCTTGTCCAGTCATACGGTTGCTGGGATAGCTCAGGGCAATCATAGAATGAGGGAGACTACTGCGTTTTCCAGGCGATCCGGCAGATAGAATCAGCGCACTCATTCCGATCGCTTGTCCGAGACAGACCGTGATGATCTCAGACTTGATGTGTTGCATCGTGTCGTAAATCGCCAGACCCGCTGTGACGGCCATCATTCCAGCGCTTTCGTTGGCCATCCCAGCGGCGACCGGATCGCCCATGGAGTTGATGTACAACGAAATAGGTTTACTGGGGTCATCCGAATCCAGGTAGAGCATCGCGCCCATGAGGGAATTGGCCAATCCATCGGTGATGGGCTGGTTCAAAAACAGGATGCGATCTTGGCTGAGGCGGGTGTAGATATTGACCCACTGCCAGTTAGAACTGCCCGGAAGATTATAGGGGACGCGTAAGGTGGGATCAACGGGCATGGCTTAAGGCGCGGTAAACAGCGGAGAACGAGTTTAGAGTTTGACAGTTTTAGACGCTGACGCTTAGGGTTAAACCGCTAAACCATGGCAGGAATCGGTTTGGGGAGGTCTTTAGCGCTGCCCAATACTCGATCGATGATGCCATAATCCTTGGCTTCCTCAGGGGTGAGGTAGAAGGTGCGATCGGTGTCTTTCGTGAGCTTTTCGACGGTTTGTCCGGTGTTGCGCGACAGGATTTCCATCATGGCGGCTTTGTTGGACACGACTTCTTTGGCCCGGATTTGGATATCTGTAGCTTGACCTTGAGCGCCGCTACGGGATTGGTTTAGGACAATAGTTGAATTAGGCAAGCTGGCTCGAAAACCTTTGGCCCCGCAAGCCAGAATCATCGCAGCGGTGCCCATGGCTTGACCGACGCAAATGGTGTGGACGGGCGGCTTTACATACTGCATGGTGTCGCAGATGGCAAAGGCTTCGGTTTCAAATCCAATAGAATCTCCGGTATACCAAGAGGTTCCGGTAGAGTTGATGTAGAACAAAATCGGTTTTTCAGGATCGTCAAACTGCAAGTACAGCAGTTGCGCAATGATCAACTTGGTGACATCGACCCCGAGCTGACGCTTGAAGTCGTCCGAGGAGACCAAGGGTAATCCCAAATAAATGATCCGCTCTTTTAGAAGCAAGGAGGGCAGATCGGGCGGCGGCGTGCGAGACGACGAATCGCTGTAATATTGTTGGCTTTGGACGGCTTTAATCGATGACATAGCGTTAAATCTCGGAGCTAGTGACTCTATATTACCCTGACCCCGTTGGACGTGTCTGGATTTTTCAGTGGTGAGAACCGTAATTTTCGGTCAGAAGAGTCAGAATAAGGAGGTCCGTCGATCGTTTGGGGATGACTGATGAGTATTTCGGTGAGTGTGATGACAAGTGTGATGACAAGTCTAATCGCAAATCTAACCACAGATCTGACGGCGGGATTACCTGCGTTTGTGATTACGCTGCGGGAGGGAGTGGAGGCGGCGCTGGTGGTGGGAATAGTGTTGGCGGCGCTGTCCAAAAACGATCAATCGCAGGCGCTGAATCGGTATGTGTATCAAGGGATCGCGGCGGGAATAGCGGCAAGTATTGGCGTAGGCGTTGGGTTGAATAGCCTGCTCTTGAGCCTATCGCGATCGCAGCAGTCCTATGCACCTGCGCTTCAGCAGGGATTGCAGACGGGGTTTGGGGTGGTTGCGATCGCAATGTTGAGCTGGATGTTGATCTGGATGACCCAGCAGGCGAAGTCTCTCAAGGGCGAGATTGAAGGGGCGGTGGGCCAGCAGTTGGCGGCAGAAACACCGCTGGGCGCTGAATCGGGTGCTGAATCGGGCGCTAAATCAGTTGGGCTTGCAGGCCGTGGAATCTTTAGCCTTATTTTTCTAGCGGTTCTGCGTGAGGGTTTTGAAACCGTGATTTTTTTGGCGGCGCAGTTTCAAGAGGGTTGGATCCCAGTCGTAGGGGCGATCGCTGGACTCGTGGGGGCGACGGCCATTGGAGTCGGATTTTTTAGGCTGGGAGTGCGAATTAATTTGAAGCAGTTTTTCCAGGTGATGGGAGTCTTTTTGCTGCTGATTGTGAGCGGGTTGGTCGTCGGGACGCTCTCCCACGGCGATCGGGCGTTTCTGGCAGCGGCGCAGATTTCTCCCACGGTTGCGAATTGGTGTGGTGACGGCGAGACCTGCTGGCTCGGATTTCAGGTATGGGATTTGAGCGCGATTTTGAGCGATCGGGCGTTTCCGGGGATTGTGCTCAAAACGCTGCTGGGCTACCGAGATAAGCTGTACCTGGTGCAGGCGATCGGTTGGGTGAGTTTTATCGTTGGGGTTGGCGGACTTTATTTTCGGACGCTGAATCCGGGGCTTGGTCGTCCTATACCTAGATGATTGGTCCGTCTCTTCGTTGGGTTTGGGGGCACGGCATGGCCATGCCCCTACAGTCTCTGAAACCTGTATTTGTAGGGGCATGGATCGCCGTGCCCCAAACCCAACGAAAAAAAGTAAAAAAGTAGGCTTCTACCGTCTTACGATAGAAGCCCATTTCGCACCTAATAATTGAAGTTTCCAATGCCAAGACCTGAGAGCCTAAGCTTGCTGCTTATAACAACAAGCTTTTTCGCACGTCGTCCGGAGAAAACTTGATGGATTTTGTCCATCTCCAGCACGATAATCGGATAACACGTAGCCTTGATAGCGTTTCGGTATAACTCGTTCTGTATATGTGCCTATATTAGCTCGTGCAAATACGGATAGGGAAGGAAGAAGTACTCCTTTTTACATAGACTTAATGGAATATTCTCCGATCGTGAAGCAGAGATATATATTGGAGAAAGTATCCAGATAAATTACGGAGAGTGTGGAAGAACTAGTCCGCAGGGATGAGTTGGGTTAACATTTGGGCTGGCACTTGAGCGAAGATTACTTTGAAGATTACTTTACGGTAGGAGAACGAGGCATTGATGGACGGTCAAACGCAGGATTTTGTGATTTATGATGGCGACTTATCCGCAGAACGGCTATCCGAGTATCTAACGGAGACGACGATCGCTGTCGATACGGAGACGATGGGCCTGCTTCCCATTCGCGATCGGCTGTGCTTAGTCCAAATCTGCGATAGCCGCGATCGGATTTCGGTGGTGCGCATCCATCGAGGACAGACCGAGGCTCCGAATCTTAAGGTGTTGATGGAAGCGACCCCGGTAACGAAAATTTTTCACTTTGCCCGATTCGATATCACTACGTTGAAGTATCACCTCAAGATTCAGGTCGCGCCGCTGTTTTGCACCAAGATTGCCAGCAAGCTGATTCGGACCTATGCGCCACGCCATGGACTAAAGGATTTGTTGAAAGAAATTGTGGGGGTGGAGCTGGACAAGACCTCCCAAAGCTCCGACTGGGGCAATGCGATGAATCTCTCCGATGAACAATTGCGCTATGCAGCGAACGATGTGCGCTATTTGATCTCGGCTCGGGAGAAACTAGTTCTCATGCTAGAACGGGAAGAACGACTGGATTTGGCCCTGCAATGCTTTGACTGTCTGCCCACGTTTGCAGATTTAGATATTTTGCAGTACGGCAGTGTGTTTGAGCATTAGAGATTAGAAAATAGCGACCCTAAAAATTCTAGGGACGAATTCTGATTCGTCCTTAAATGCGACAGTGCGATCGTCTTCCTAGGCAACCTCAAACTTTTTTGACCAGAGGCTCTGAACAATCGATCGCATTCGTCGGAGTCCAAGCGTTCTGATACCGACAAAGGCGTGAGATTTTTCAGAGTGCTTAGTACAGGAGACACCCCAGCTTGCCGCCAAAATATCCTCCCAGTCACTGCCGGGAGCAAATTCTTCAATGCTGATGAAGTCGTCCATCAATCCGGATACTTCGATGTACTGGCTCTCGGTTTGAGAGGCGATCGAAGCATCAGCAGACATGAGATCGTTTGAAAATTGACGAGAATTTAAGTTAGACATTGTGTTGATCTCCATCACATCGATCGAACAGACTGTTGACTCAGTATTTTCTAATCTGTGGAAATTCAGCAACTCTTTTATAAAGATGATCCTTACAGGAAGGCTCTGGGGGAGAGCAGCAACATCGACAAATATCTATCGATGGGAATACATTAGCACATCTCTCCGTGGACATACGCAAGAAATTCAGTGTATTTTAACAAAGTTTTACCAAAACCTCATGAACCTAAGGGGAGGACTCCGAGTCGTGGGGATTTCTACGGGGCTAGCGGTTAAGATAAGTGGAAATTGCGATCGAAGATCATGAATTCGTTATGTGTTGGTTTTATAAAATTGACCCGACAGTTGCCGATCCTTGCTGTCATCTTGACGTCGCTCATGCCGATTTCTAGCGCCCATGCCGCCGAAAGTGAAAAAATGCCTGAGCAGGTGTCGGCTCCGGTGTTAGTTTTGGAATTGCGATCGCCCCTCGACGGTCGTCTGCTAACAGCAACTGAATATGCGGATCTTCAAGCCGAAATCGATCGGCTGAATGAAGTAGCACCCCAGGTTTCGCCTAAAATCCGACGATTGGTGGGACTCCTAAAATTCCGCAAGTTTATTAAACGAGTGCTGCCGATCGTGCCGATCAAATAAAAGGCCTAGCGCCCCCACTGGATAACCACAGCACCCCACGTCAACCCCGCCCCGAACCCGGACAGCACAAGGGTATGTCCAGGTTGAATCCGGCCATCGCGCACTGCTTCGTTCAAGGCTAGGGGAATCGATCCGGCAGAGGTATTGCCGTAGGTAGAAAGATTGCTCACTACTTTTTCGTGGGGGATTTTTAACCGATCGGCCACTGCATCCAGAATCCGCTGATTGGCTTGATGCAGCACGAGCCAGTCAATTTGATCCACCGTGATTCCGGCATGAAACATCGTTTTTTCAATGACTTCCGGAACTTTTCTGACCGCAAACTTATAAACTTCCGGGCCATTCATGGTGAGGGGGCGAAATTGTCCGGGGGCGATCGTAATGTCATCGCCCAAGCTTAACGCTTCCGGCTGTTGCGCTACATTCAAGCAAGCATTTTGAGCGCCGTTGCTCTTGAGGTCAAATCCCAGAAACCGATCGATGTCGTTGGCCTGAATCACCACCGCCCCGGCCCCATCGCCAAACAATACGCAGGTCCGCCGATCGCTCCAGTCCACCCACCGCGACAACAGATCCCCGCCCACGAGCACAATGGTTTTGAAGGTTCCTGCTTGGATAAACTGCGCCGCTGTGACAAGGCCAAAGACAAACCCTGAACAGGCTGCCGTCAGGTCAAAGGCGACTGCACGATTGGCTCCGATCGCGGATTGAATCACCGACGCAGATCCAAACAAATCATCCGGCGTAGAGGTCGCTAGCAGAATCAAATCCACCTCACTTGCCTCTACTCCCGCCATCTCCAGCGCCTGAGTGGCGGCGATCGCACCCAAACTGACCAGCGACTCATGTGGACCCGCTAACGCCCGATTGCGAATGCCCGTCCGGCTAGCAATCCATTCATCCGACGTGTCTACGACCAAGCTCAACTCATCGTTTGATACCGATCGCTGGGGAGCTGCCGCGCCGCATCCCGTAATTGCAAGTCCAACCCGTTTCAAAATGGTGCTCTCCTTCATAACGGGACCAATCAACCCATAACCCTGTGGGCAAATAATCCTGTGGGCAAATTCTAACTTTCAGCGGCGATCGAGACCGTTTCAATCGGCGTGAGTGGGGATGTGGAGGGGTGGGCGATGCTGTAGTTAGACTTAATCCGTTCCAGCACTTTATTTTCAACGGCTTCCTTGACCAGACGGATTCCGCTAAAGACTGTCCCTGCCTTAGAACTGCCATGTCCAATCACACAAATACCAGCGACGCCCAAGAGCAACCCACCGCCATGTTCGGCATGGTCAACGCGGTTTTTGATCCGTTTCAGGTTGTGCCGTAAAATGGTGCTGCCTAGCTTACCACGGTTGCCACGGGGTAATTCTTCCTTAAGGATTTGCAGGAGAATATCGCCCACGGCTTCGGCAAACTTCAGCAATACGTTTCCCACAAAGCCGTCACACACCACCACATCAAACTGCCCTGACAGCACATCGCGACCTTCGGCGTTACCAATAAAGGGAATGTTGGGATTATCCCGCAGCAGTTGGTTGGCGGCGATCGTCACTTCGTTGCCCTTGGAATCCTCTTCGCCATTACTCAGCAATCCCACCCGTGGTTTGGGGTTTCCGAGCACGTACTGGGCATAAATCGTGCCCATAATGGCAAACTGCTCCAGATACCTGGGCCGACAATCGACGTTTGCGCCCACGTCCAGTACGAGGACCATTTTCCCTGGGATCATGGTGGGAAACAATGCGCCGATCGCGGGTCGATCGATGCCCTTAAGCCGCCCCAGCCGCAACAACGCCGCTGCCATGGCCGCCCCCGAGTGCCCTGCGGAGAAAACCCCGTCGGCTTCTCCATTTTTGACTAAGTTCATGGAGACATTAATGGAGGCATTGGGCTTACGACGCAGCGCTCGACCGGGTTCCTCACACATCTCAATGACGCCTTCCGCTGGCACAATGCGAGGTTTGCGACTGGTAGGGTAGTTGAGCAAGCACGCTTCTAGCGCCTGTTCATCCCCCACAAGCAGGATATCAATGTCCAATTCTTCCTGTGCTTTGATGGCCCCAGCGATAATTTCATCTGGAGCGTAGTCGCCACCCATCGCGTCTATTGCGATCCGTACCCGCGTTGATGCCATTGGTGCATGGGAATAAAAACTTACAGAATTTTACCAGATGAGGTCACTCACATGAGGCGATCGTCCTGAGAATTTCCTGGAGTCAGGCCCATGGACCCTTCAGGGAGTTTTGGATTTGTCGGGGTTTTTTGGGTGCGGGAGGCGCGCCCCTACAGGTTCTGATCGGCTTGTTGGCGAGCGTTATCTTGGACTTCGTTGGCAAAATTGGCAATGTTTGTGCCTTTCTTCATTCTTTTTAATCACTTAGGAGTAGCGGAAAATCAGTAACTATTAATAATCTAAATAATCCCAGCAATAATATTGATACTCATGGCGACGATCGCCGTATTGAAAAAGAATGATAAAACACTATGATAGAGTGACAATCGTCGAATCTGACGGCTAACAATGGTCACGTCAGACACTTGACTAGTCATCCCAATCACAAATGAAAAGTACAAGAAATCCCAATAATCTGGCTCCAGCTCATTAGGAAAATTCAACTTCTGAAGCTGACAGTTCTCAAGCGATAGATGACCATCTTGATAATAACTGCGTGCATAGTGGAGGGCAAAAATAGTATGGACCAAGAGCCATGCCCCTACAATGGTACAAATGGCTAACAGAATATGTGAGGCTAAAACTAAGCCAGTCGTCGTTTTAGTGTCTTTAAGCAGGAATGCGATCGCGATGACGCTGAAGGTTGCAGAGGCCACAATAAAGCTTAAAATAATGAGCCGTCCCACATCTTCTTCTTGTGCTTTTCGGCGCACCATCTTTGAAGGAGTATAGGACATTAATAACCAAGTGGATCCCAGGAAACAAAACATTCCGGCGTCCCAAATACACAAAACTCGTGCAGAGAACTGTAACTCTGTAGGTAATAGAAACCCTACCGCTGTAGCGAGCACGATCGAAACAAATAACCGAGGCCGTGTACCCAGATACTTCATCGCTCTAGGACGTTTACGGGGTTTAGAATTAGACAGCTCTGGCTCATTATTTGGAGACATTTTGATCTATTTTAGGAGAACTACATATTGACACCAAAACTTGGGTTTAGGGACCATAGTTCTAGAACTACGGAACGATTACAAAGTTGACCAGTTTCCCAGGAACGACGATCGTTTTTTTGATTTCTTTCCCAGCAATGTACTTTTGCGCCACTTCCGATGCCGTTGCGAGGACTTCGATTTCGTCTTTAGTGGATGACGCGGGGACTTCTATGGTGCCTCGGGTTTTGCCTAGGATTTGGATGACGATCGTGAGTTCATCTACGACCAGAGCTGACGGATCGACTACGGGGAAGGACTCTAGGTGAATCGTAGTTGTGTTGCCGATCTGTTTCCAAAGTTCATCGGCAATGTGGGGCGCAAAGGGCGCTATCAATCGCAGTAGTGTTTGGATGGCTTCGGCGTAGACAGGGGAATCTTTCTGAGTGAAGTCACCGATCGCATTGTTCAGTTTCATCAGCTCTGAGATGGCCGTGTTGAATTGATAATCCTGGGTGAGATCTTCAGTGATTTCTTTGATGGCGATGTGGATGAAGCGACGGAGTGCTTTTTCGGATTTCGATAAGGTGCCGGATGCAATCGATTTTGCATTCGCGGTGACGCCCGATTCAGTGACGGCTCTCCAGATGCGATTCATGAATCGAAATTGTCCTTCGACGTCCGTGTCTTCCCACTCCAAATCCTTCTCAGGCGGGGCTTTAAACAGGATAAACATCCGTGCGGTGTCTGCGCCATATTTATCAATTACTTCGCTAGGAGCAATGCCATTGTGTTTGGATTTGGACATTTTTTCATACACCAACTCCAATGCATCACCTGTTTCTGGATCAACAGGATTTGCACGATCGGCGATCGCTTGGGGAATCACATATTTTCCCGTTTTTAGGTTTTTGTACGTTTTGCCTTGGACCATTCCTTGGGTAAGCAGCCGTTTGAATGGCTCGTCGCAATTGATTAAGCCTCGATCGCGCACCACTTTCGTAAAGAACCGCGAATACAACAAGTGCAAAATCGCGTGCTCAATGCCGCCGACATACTGATCCACCGCCATCCAGTCGTTGCCGATCGCGGGGTCGAAGGCGGCGGTTTCATTCTGGGCATCGGGGTAGCGTATGAAGTACCACGACGAACACATGAAGGTGTCCATGGTGTCAGTTTCGCGCTTGGCGGGCTTGCCGCAGGTGGGGCAGGGCACATTGACCCAGGAGTCGAGATTGGCCAGCGGTGAGCCTTTGCCGGAGAATTCCGCATCTTCGGGCAGCTCTACTGGAAGTTGGGATTCAGGCACCGGAACCGCGCCGCAGTCGTCACAATGGATAATCGGAATCGGGCATCCCCAGTAGCGCTGACGAGAAATGAGCCAATCGCGCAGGCGATAGTTGACGGTGCCTTTGCCCTTGCCCTGACACTCCAACCATTGCACTGCTGCTTCCACGCTTTGGCCGCTGCCTTTGCCTGCGGGTGTTCCGTCAAGAGGACCAGAGTTGCTCATGACGCCGCCATCGGTGCTGGCTTTGACAATGGTATTTCCATCCAAGATTTCACCGTCGGGCTGCACGACTACTTTGATGTCCAAGCCAAACTTTTTCGCAAACTCGAAGTCCCGTTGATCGTGCGCAGGGACCGCCATAATTGCGCCCGTGCCGTAGTCCATCATCACGTAATCCGCAATCCAAATGGGAATGCGCAACTCGTTCACCGGATTGATCGCATAGCTCCCGGTCCAGACTCCGGTTTTCTCCTTGCCTTCAGCGGTCCGATCGATTTCGCTTTTGCTAGCGGACTCTTCTTGATAGGTTGCGATCGCCTCAGCCTGAGCGGGTTTTGTCAATCGCGCCACGAAGGGATGCTCTGGTGAAATCACCATAAAACTTGCTCCCCACAGCGTATCGGGACGTGTCGTATACACGCTGAGATCATCGCCGTCTTCAGTTTTAAACGTGACTTGCGCACCCGTTGATTTCCCAATCCAGTTTGCTTGCATGGTGCGTACATTTTCAGGCCAACCGTCAAGCTGATCGAGATCCTGTAGCAATTGCTCTGCGTAGTCTGTGATTTTCAAAAACCATTGTCTTAACTGTTTCCGTTCGACCTTCGCACCCGATCGCCAAGAGATTCCCTCACTGTCTACCTGTTCATTCGCCAACACGGTCATGTCAATGGGATCCCAGTTGACCACGGCTTCTTTCTGGTATGCCAATCCCGCATCCATGAACTGCAAAAACATCCACTGCGTCCACTTGTAGTAGCTCGGCGAACAGGTGGCGATTTCCTTATCCCAATCAAACAAAATCCCCAGCGCATCCAACTGCACTTTCATCTGTGCAATATTCGATTGGGTCCATTTCGCGGGATGAATGTTCCGTTCGATCGCCGCATTTTCCGCAGGCAACCCAAAGGCATCCCACCCCATGGGATTCAGCACCCGAAAGCCTTGCATCCGTTTGAAGCGGGCGATCACATCAACAATAGTGTAGACGCGGACGTGCCCCATATGGAGATTTCCAGACGGATAGGGAAACATCGACAGCGCATAGAACTTGGGCTTACTGCTATCAGTGGACGTGGCCGCTAGCTTCTGCTTAGACCAGTCCTTCTGCAATTTTTCCTCAATCTCGGCAGGGTTATAACGGGACTCCACGGGGCTTCTCTCCACAACAAACATTAAGAATTAGGCTTTAGAATCTATTGTAGTGCGTCTTGTAGCAGCAGTGCGATCGGGTTCGATTGACCGCCCATTTGACGCCTTGTTTGTGTAGTAGCTACGTCTTTATTCGCTAGGACCAATCATGAATGAACCCATCGTAACGATCGCCCAAATGCAAGCGATCGAAAACCGAATGTTTGCGGCAGGAATGCCGATTGCGGCGCTGATGGAAAAAGTCGGTGGTCGGATTAGTATGCGAATTCAGCAACTCTTTCCGCTGACAAGTTATCCGCGTGTCGGTGTCGTCTTTGGGCCTGGGCATAATGGCGGGGATGCATTGGTCGTTGCGAGAGAACTTCACTGGATTGGCTACGAGGTTGTGATTTATAGCCCGATCGATCGCTTTAAAGACCTGACAGACCAGCATTATCGCTATGTGACGAGTTTGGGAATAGCCCGCGTTTCCAGTGTTGCTGAGTTGGCCCAGTGTGATCTCATAGTGGATGGACTGTTTGGCTTTGGACTCGATCGAGCCTTAAGTCCAGCACTCATCAATACGATTGTAGAAATTAACAGCCTGCAATTGCCGATCGTGAGTATTGACGTTCCCTCTGGCATTCATGCCGACAGTGGAAATTCATTGGGTGCCGCAATCCAAGCTCACCATACATTATGTTTAGGATTATGGAAACTAGCATTCGCGCAGGATGCTGCGTTGCTTTATTTGGGACATGCAGAACTCGTTAGTTTTGACATTCCACCGTCTGATCTCCAAGCTGTGTTGGGCAACCCTAGCCCGATCGAAATGATGACGCAGAAAATCGCCGATCGCTACCTCCCGCATCAGCGCCTACAGGTCACTCACAAATATAAACAGGGGCATCTTCTTCTAATTGTGGGATCGTGGCAATACGCGGGGGCTGCAATTTTGGCAGGGCTAGGGGCAAGAGCTAGCGGGGTCGGACTCCTCTCCATAGCGGTGCCTCACTCGCTAAAACTCGCAGTGCTTCAAGCGTTGCCCGATGCGATCGTCATCGGTTGCCCAGAGACGCCTCAAGGCGCGATCGCACGTCTCCCCGATTTGAACCCGTCGAAGTACACGGCAGTTGCAGTGGGCTGTGGGCTTACGACAGAACCTGTTGCGTTGATTGAATCCTTGCTCAATTGGGATATGCCTCTAATCCTAGATGCAGATGCCTTAAATATTTTGGTAACTCTCCCGAGCGATCGCTGGACCGATCGCTCTGCTGCGACGATTCTGACGCCTCACGAGGGAGAATGGCAGCGATTTTTTCCGCCTGAATCCGATCCGGCTGAGTCCATTGACCGACTTACAAATACGATCGAAAAAGCTGCTCAAACTAACGCCATTCTGTTAAGAAAAGGAGCTAGAACGATCGTCTCTAATGGCTTGAAAACTTGGGTGATCAACAATGGTACTCCGGCCCTAGCGAGAGGTGGAAGTGGTGACGTTTTGACAGGTCTAATCGGCGGTCTAATTGCCACAGCACAGGCCCAACTCCCTAACCCCGACTTAATCAACACTGTCGCAAGTGCAAACTGGTGGCACGCCCAAGCCGGAAGCCAAGCCGCCCAAGCACGAGGATTATCTGGAGTCGATGCGGTTACGCTAACCCAGTATTTAGCGCCCACGATCGCTCCTTAACTCCACTCGCTCTGAATCCGTGCCAACTGACGTAACGATCGGACGACTTGATACAAATCTCCATCTCGGTTCAACGACAACGTATAGGACAGGGCATAGCGTGAAACTTCGCCTTTCACGAGTTTGAGAAACTGAAACTCTCGCCCATTGGTGACTAGTCCAAAGACCGATCGGCCCTCCTCTGCCTGCCCCAACATATAAAATAAGGCTTGTGGAATCGCAGCTTCTAGTGAGTAATACGATCGTTTTGCTTCAACGCTCACAATCCAAATCTTTGGATGAAACACCAATAAATCCACCATTCCGCGCACCAATAAATCCCCATCTTCCGACAGTAACTCAACCTTCTTTTCAGCCGCGATATAGAATGGGTCACGATAAAACCCTGCTAGTCGCAAAATGGGTGATAGAACGACCATTTTTACAATAGGTTCGAGTAAGTCGTACTGAGAGAGATGCAAATAATCCGCTTTGACCTCATCAAGAGACGCTTTCGTTTCAGCCTCCAACTCCGAGGCCCCATCCTGCCATTCTCGAAAAAACCGATCGCCTTGCTCCGGCACCAGCCCAAAGCTCTCCCGCAGTTGTGTTAGCGTTATATCCTTGGCCTTCAAGACTCCAACCATGCGCGCCTCCGATCGATTTGGTCTGATCTTTCCTCGGAACCGTCGAAGAAGAGTAGCTCTATTCTATACTTGATCTAGATAGCAATTATTAACTTTAGGTAGATGTCTGTAATGCTGTGTTCTCGAACTGATGCCAACAATCTTGATACCGCACTGTCCGATCGCGAGATTGAACTCGATCCGAAGGGTTATTTCTTGATCTATCTCGATCGATCGTCCGGTTTGATTTGTGCGGACTTGTATAGCAATAGTATTAATGATTCAGGCATTGCCTGTGACCCTGAAACAGGGAAACCGCTTCCATGCTCGGGTTCTTTAAAACGAAAACCGATCGCAATCTTTAAAGGTCGAACAGCAAAGGAACTTTGTGTGAATTTGTTTGAGATACCGCAGGTTGAAAACTTGGGATCAACGGTGATCGATCGATTGGATCATGCGGCGTACCTTGGACGAGAAGCGATGCGGGCTGAAATTGCGCTGTATACCGATGGGGAGTACATTCAGGATTAGATTGCACGCCCCCGGCACGACAAAACGGCACACGAGTTTATTTCACTTCCACAACATCGACTTCGATCGGAATATTTGCGGCCTGTGCTTTTGCGGTCGTCGCTTTTTTCTGTTTCATTGTGGCATTGCGTTCCTTAAGGAGTGCGCTGAGTTCAGTTGCCAGTAAGGTGATAACTATTGCATCGTCAATTTGGCCAATGATGGGAAAAACATCAGGAAGAAGGTCAATAGGGCTTAGAACATAGAGCAACGTGCCACCTACAACCCACCAGCGATATTTAGGATTTGCAACAATATTGCGGTACCAGTTGTAGAGAGAATCAAGGGAAAATGTCGTCATGTTAATGCGTCCTTAGTGAAGATAGAAGTGGTTGGCAATTGCGTTTTAGAAGCGCTGCGGGATTGTTTTTCCCACACCAGAATCTTCGCAGAGTTGCCTTTCATTTCCTAGCATTTTTTCATCGGATAACCGGATTGATTTCTATCGTAAAAACCTACCCTAAGCTCACTTTGGTCCGATCGAATATCTAAACTTATCGGTTTTTACGGTACGGTTGATTCGGTTTGGCTAGACCTGCGCGGCGTAAGTAATGCCTGCCTTGAAATCAATCAAACTTAGCGCATTGATCCATTCTTCGTTGGGTTTTGGGCACGGCATGGCCATGCCCCTACATATTTATTCTTCAAGAGGCCGTAGGGGCATGGCTTGCCGTGCCCAAAACCTAACGAGGAGGAATTGAATCGTTTGCAACTTTCCTTTGGCTGACTTTTGGCTCACTTTTAGCTCATCTCCGATCGCCCTTTCGGTCCAAAGATGCGCCATTGCATAAATAATCTTCCCAGTAGTATAGAGATAACCAGAATCAATCCTCAACCTCAAGACCTTCGATTTTTCTGCCCCTGACTACCTCTGGAGTACTTTATGTCAAGATTGCGCGCGACCTCTGCTGGATTAGAACTCGTTGACAAAGCCCGTCGTATCAAAGGCTGGAACAGACAATCTGCCATTTGGTACATCCAGGCCAATGTCGGACTCTCGACGCTCAAGCGCTTTTGGAAACCGGATAAATGTCCCATCAGCTACGATGCCTTTGTCTCGATCGTTGAGGCTGTCGGAGAAGATTGGCGAAAAGTAGCTGGATTTGACGACGAAACTCAGCTTAGTGAAGCGACTCGGCGTGAAGCGATCGATACTGCGATCGTCCCCGAAATCCCGGTCCTCATTCTTCACGAAATGCCCGAACCCCGAGAGATTTACGGGCGCAGCGAAAAAGAACTGCCTCAGCTCATTAACCTTGTCGCTCACTCTCGGCTGGTTTTTTTGTGGGGGATGGGCGGCATCGGTAAAACGGCGCTTGCTGCCCAAATGGTCGATCAGTTGGCCTATGGCGCTTGCACACCACCCGTTGTCTTCGATCGGATCATCTGGCGAGGGCTGTCTGCCGGGTCCAACCTGGATCACTTCTGGACTCAGCTCGACCTAGATCTTGGAATTACCCCTAAAATCAATTTGCACACGGCCCGTTACGACTGGACTGATCCCTCCCGTATTGTTGCCAAATTTCAGGTGGAGCGTACTCTGGTAGTAATTGATGTGGTCGAAAGCAATCCCGTTGAGCGGGCTGAAAACATTCCTGCCTGGGAACCCGCCGATCGCGCCCGCTACTGCGAATGGTTTGCCCAGCTATCACGGCCCCGACACAATAGCTGCATCCTGGTTCTCAGCCGCGAACATGCCAATGAAGTCCAGCAACTTGAAGGTGAAAATCCCGCTGTCCGTAGCTTAAAGCTCGAAGGACTTAAGCTCGGCGGCATCCAACTCCTAGAGCAATACAATCTCAAGCCCGAAACCGATGCATGGCGTGCCCTCATCGACCTTTATCGCGGCAACCCCTACGCCCTCACCATGATCGCCACCCTCATCAAGGACCAATTCGGAGGATCCTCCCGCGAACTCCTCACGACCGGAACCCTAGTGCTGGGCAAAATGGAAAGCGTCATCGCCGAACGCATTCGACACATCACCCCCGAAGAAAAAACCATCCTCACCCTTCTTGCCCGTCTTAAGGAACCCTGCGATCGTCCCACCCTCTGGACCGAGTTGCAAAATCAAACCTTAGAACCTTCCTCCGCTAAAATTTCCCAATCGACGCTCATTGAATCTATTGCCTCTCTCGATCGTAAATGTCTGATCGAGATCATGACCGAACAGGAAAAAGTGCTCTTCACCCTCCAACCCATGGTGATGAAATATGTCCGCCGGAACTGGGTCTAATGCCGCCACTCACCCCTCTCAATTCTCAATTCTCAATTCTCAATTCTCAATTCTCAATTCTCAATTCTCAATTCTCAATTCTCAATTCTCAATTCTCAATTCTCAATTC
>JAYUJY010000269.1:0-11470 GCA_043764895.1 Synechococcales cyanobacterium
CAATTCTCAATTCTCAATTCTCAATTCTCAATTCTCAATTCTCAATTCTCAATTCTCAATTCTCAATTCTCAATTCTCAATTCTCAATTCTCAACAAACCGCCCCAAACCCCTGACCGCCCGATCGCCGGGGAGGAATCGCCAGTTCTTGCTGGAGGAAAATCGTCAAAGCTTCGTGGGTAACGGTCTGTTGGGCGGTTTGACCTTGGCCTCGATCGCTCCCTTGGCCCACATCCCAGAAAACGACCGCATCGCACCAGTTAAGTGCCCAAAAACGAAATAAAATTTCCAAGCTGGGGGTTCTCACCGCCAAATAATCAGCGTTCAGGCCATTATCGCCATTATCTCTATGTAGGTCTGCCTCTTCCAGGGTCGGAAATGCAAAAACGATCGTTTTTTCCACCGTAGTTTCCGCAGTAAATTGTGTAGGATGGATGAAGGTTTCTCGCAAGAGTGCGCCATCAGGGTCTTGGATCAAGTAGTAATAAGCTTGATTCAACCGGGTTAGGGCAAATTTTGCGAGGAGTGGCGCGAGAGTGGTGACCCTTTGTGTCGTTGTTCGATCGTTCGGGGCATCCTGAATGAGAGCATTGACTTGGAGGTTTAGTTCAGTGGCTAACTTTGAGGTCATTGTGGCTTAACCCTAATAAATCGATCCTACCTACTCCAGCATCCACCGTTTGTGTCCTTTATTCTTGTCAGTCATCCTTAATTTGACCTCAGACTCTATAGACCTATTTTTTTGAGGGTAGTCAATTGACCTACCAGACCTTAGATCAGACTATTGATTCAACCCTGAATCCAGTCTCAAACCCAGTCTCAAATCCAAACCCAATCCCAACGAGGGAACCCGATCAGAGCGTGGATGGCATTTACCAACTACTCCTAAGCGAACTCAAGGACGCCGCCAAAACCTCAGAGCAAGCTTGCCAAGAGGTCGCCAACCGTCTCCATCAAGAGGTCGTTCGCATTTGTGCGGAGAGCCAACGGATTCAAGATTCTGGGGAGGTATTGTCCTGGGCGACGACGCTGGCTAAGCATCGGTTAGAACAATGCATCCACTACTATAAGCTCGGGTCGCGTCGAGGTCGCGTCGATCTCCACAGTACGTTGAGCG
Organism: Synechococcales cyanobacterium; assembly: GCA_043764895.1. Taxonomy (GTDB): domain Bacteria; phylum Cyanobacteriota; class Cyanobacteriia; order Leptolyngbyales; family Leptolyngbyaceae; genus JAAFJU01. The sequence continues at coordinate 1,117 of JAYUJY010000269.1, forward strand.
CTATTGTCTATCGGTATATCAATCCTTCTAGAAGTCAGCAGAGCTATCAGGCCAGATTGACTCTGATTGAAGATTTTCTTCAAAGTTTTTATATGGAAGCGCTCAATGCCTTCCGTCGTGAGACTCAACTGGGACAGACCTATACCCCCCGATCGCTGCTCCAACTGGCCGAATACATGGCCTTCACCGAGCGCTATGCCAAACGCCGCATCCCCCTGCCCGGACGTCGCAACCAGCAGCTCATCATTTTGCGCGCCCAGACATTTTCCCAGCAGCAGCCTAATGAAACGCTGATTGACATTGAACGTGCGGCGGATGGCTCACTGAACGATGGAGAAGATGCCTTTAGCTTGGCGTCGATTCAGCAGTTGCGGGAGAAAATGGTTTCCCAAGACGGGGAGCCTAGTGAGGATAGCCTGCGAGAAAACGTAGTCCAGGAGCTGATTGACTATCTCCAGGAGCGAAAACAGCAGGATTGTATTGATTACTTCACCCTGCGTCTCAAGGATCTCCCCGCTAACGAAATCGAAGCGATTCTAGGTCTCACCCCTCGCCAACGAGATTATCTCCAGCAGCGATTTAAGTATCACCTGGTCCGATTTACCTTTACTCATCGCTGGGAGCTGGTGCATCAGTGGCTCGAAATCGACCTCGATCGTAATCTCGGGCTTTCCCCCAAAGAATGGGATGCCCTCCAGCTTCAAATCACGCCGCAGCAGCACAAGATTCTCCAGCTTAAACGAGAGAAACTGGCCGATGCCGACATTGCCCGCAGCGTCGGCTGCACGGCCAACCAGCTTCAAAAACAGTGGTTCAAGCTGTTGGAGCAAGCTTGGGAGTTGAGAAATTCCCAATTATCCGGAGTAAACCCTAGCACCGATGAATAAGGAATTATCACGATGGATTTTGACTCAGAAGACACCCAAAACGCATTTCTAGATTTAGTCCAAAAGTTCGCCCACGAGCTGAAAGGTTCGCCTCGTGGCGATGTTGCGATCGAATCTGATGTGCATTCCGATTCTTTTGAGGGACGATCCGTCAGTCCTTACCGAAGTCCTAACTTCCGTGAGCACTCACCCCTGAACTCTGGAGACATACCTGCCGTGCAAGAGCGTTTTTATACGTTGTTGAAAAATCGCCTTTCCCTGGAAATCGAGCAAAATCCCCCGCTATTTCCTTGGGAAGATGAAGTCCTTGACTATCAATCTGAACCGACCTCTAACGTCGCCTTTTCGGGAGCAACGACCCTTCGCCCCGCCCAATCCCTCTGGCTGGCTCAACTGCGCCGCCTAATGACTCCGGTCGCATTGCCCGATGCCGTTTTAGGCCAGTTTTTGACGACCTGCGAGTCTATTGCCCAAACCAGCCTGCTCGAAGGGGCAAAACTGGTCAAGGTCGCGGAGGAATTTTTCCCCGACTGTTTCCTTCAGCTTAACCAGCTTGCGGGCGTCGTGCTGATGTCCCCGGTTCGTGAAGGCTACAGTACCGTTCAATCTCGCCTAGCCGATCTCGGTTCCGAGATGCCGAGCACCTATGAAGAAGCCAACCGGACGCAGCAAATGGTGCTCTCGCTCCTGGCCGCCCGTGAATTGCTTTCTGCGTTAACCTTGCCCGTCATAGCCAACCAGCCCCGCACGCAGCAGTGGATCACCGAAATTGGCGCTTTGACGCTAGAACTGGACTACCGCGCGAGTCGTGACAGCACAACGTTACGGATTCAAGGAAAATTGCCCTGTGGTGGGAGTTTGTCCTTAAGTAATGGAGGCGTAAAGACTCTGGCCCAGCGTCCTGAAGCCGGAATTCTCAGCGTCGAACTAGCAGACCTGCTGCCCAACCAACGACTTCATCTGACGGTGCAGCTTGGCCACGACGATCGCATCACCTTTTCGATCGTGCCTAAGGTTTAGTCGTCTGTCTAAACAATCCAGCTATTTAACTCCTCCTCGTTGGGTTTGGGGCACGGCGAGCCATTCCCCTACACACTCTGGAAAGATAGATCTGTAGGGGCATGGCCATGCCGTGCCCCAAACCTAACGAGGAGGATCTGTCTGGTGTTGGGTCAGTCATTATGAATCGTTATTTGTTTAGACACTCATTCCGGTTTGGATCTACCGGGATGTGGGATTTTAAGGCATCCTAAGAGAGACCTTGCAGCAACGATTCCCGTTATGACTTCTCTGCGCGATCGATTCCAACACACCACCGCACGACTGAAAAGCCGATCGAAGCCGTCTGAGCCGCCGGAAGATTCAGTTTGGCTTCGGTTTTTGGCACAGCTTTTGGTGGGTGTGGGGATTATTGCGACCGATATCGCAGGCGAGACGAGCCTTTGGATTTGGGCCATTCCTGTTAGCTTTCTGGGGGCATTTTGGAGCTATCGGCAGCGAAACAAGCGGAATATTGGGACGCAGTTTTTGCTGGCGATCGGAATGCTGGTGGCGCTGATGTTCTTTTTTGTCGTGGCGATCGCCCGTCGGGAACAGAATGATTTGCGGTTGGTGTTAGTCGGATTGCTAGTCCAAATCCAAGTTTTACACAGCTTCGATTTGCCTCGCCGCAAAGATCTGGGCTACTCCATGATGATTGGGCTGATCCTGCTTGGGGTTGCCAGCACCTTGAGCCAAACCATGGCCTTTGGCGGGATGCTGCTGATTTTCTTGGCGATCGCTCTTCCGGTTTTGATTCTTGACTATCGATCGCGTCTTGGAATTAAATCTAGTTTTAGACTTAACCATTTCCCCTCTCGTCAAATCGTTCAGCAAAATGGTCTCAAGCTTCTAGCCCTCTTTGCCCTGACGCTTGCACTCGGCCTTGGAATTTTTGCATTCATGCCTCGTCTGCCGGGATACCAGTTGCGGACGCTGCCGATGAGCGCCCCCATCGACGTCCCCGGTAAATTTGACAATAAAACGATCGCAAACTCTGGCTATGGCAGTGGCTCCACCAAAGGGGACAGGCCCGGTCGTCGTCGAGGCACAGCGCCATCTACGGGGCAAGGTCAGGCGGATGAAGAGTTTTACTCCGGCTTCGGCGATCGAATCAACCAAAATCTGCGCGGTCAATTGAAGCCTCGGGTGGTAATGCGAGTGCGATCGCAGGCGGAAGGGTTTTGGCGGATGCAGGCATTCGATCGCTACACGGGCCAAGGCTGGGAACTGAGCGACAACGAGAAAACTCAAACCATCAATCGCAGCGGATGGGCGCAACAGTTTTATCTTCCCGTCAATCTCAATCGCGCCAAGGTCAAAACCAAAGAAGTGATTCAGACCTACAACATCATCGCCGACTTGCCGAACCTCATCCCCACCCTCGCCGATCCCAAAGAACTTTTCTTCCCCACCCAACAAATCGCCGTCGATAGCCAAGGGTCCATGCGATCGCCCGTTCCCCTCGCCGACGGACTCACCTACACCGTCATTTCCGATGTCCCTTACCGAGATCGCACCGCCCTCCAATCCGCCCGCAGCATCGCGCCCAAGATCGTCCGTCCGCCCCAATCTCCCGGCAAGTCCCTCGACAAGTTCCCAGCTAAACCTTTACCCAAACCCTACACCAGCCTGCCCTCAGAGTCCGTAACCAAAATCCTGCGCCGCGAGAGCGATCGGCTTCTAGCGACCTCACCTCGCCCCATCACCTCCGACTACGAACGAGCACTCTACCTGACCCAAACCCTCAAACAGCGCTACACCATCCAGCCTGAACTACCCTTCTTTGGCAAAGACGAAGATCTTGCTGAGGCATTTCTTACCAAGTACAAAGGTGGCTATCCAGATCACTTTTCAACCACGCTAACGGCAATGCTGCGATCGATCGGAATGTCCACGCGGCTAGTCACCGGATTTATGCCGGGACGATTCAATTCGTTTACGGGGCTGTACGAAGTCAGCAACACCGACGCCTACGCTATGACCGAAGTGTATTTTGAAAACTATGGCTGGTTTGGGTTCGATCCGATTCCTGGACATCCGCTGATTCCGCCGTCCATTGAGGAAGATCAAACCTTCACCGTGTTGAAGCAGTTTTGGAATTGGGTGGCAAGCTGGTTGCCGTCCCCGGTGATGGGATTGTTTGAGCGCCTTTTTGGTGGATTATGGCAACGCGTGAGTGAGGCGATCGGCTGGTTCCTAGGACTGCTCGTGCAGGGCGTGATGGGCTGGCTCACAGCGGCTTTGGTGCTCACAGGCGTCGGGTTTGGGCTGTGGCTATTGTGGGGACAACTGCAACGCTGGCGATACGTCCGACGATTGCAAAAACTCCCGGCAATGGAACGGCTTTACCAACAGATGAGCGATTGGCTTACCCAACAAGGCGTCCCCTGTCAAACCGCGTGGACCCCCTTTGAATACTCCCGCGTTGTCCAAGGCAAACTCCCTTATGCACAGAGTGTTGTAGATAACATCGTTCAAGCCTATGTACAATGGCGCTACGGCGGGAAAGCAGGCGATGTTGAAACGTTAGCGCGATCGTTCCAGTTGCTTAAAGGGCAACGGCGTAAACCTGAAGGATAGAATAAGTAAGTCGGGGATCAGAGGTTCGCTCATAAGCTGAACTAGGGAGGATGGAGCTTCCTTTATGACGCTAGAGCTACCTATAGATTGTATTGAAGCTGCTCAGTATCCAATAGGCACAGAGTTCGATCGTTGTGGTTTTCTTTGCGTGGCCAGTAATTCAAAATTCAGAATCTAATGGTGCTGAAAACTTCTTTTCAAGAGCATTTAATAAATTTTGACAATTTGGAGTGTCTCTGAAACAGTATTAAATTGGTGTAGATTTAGAGTTGTTGCGTGGCAAAGTGTAGTATATTGAATCTCAAAGTGCAGTAAAATGATAGAGGTAGTGTTTGAATCAGGAGATGCTGTCTGAACTTGTCACACAAGGCTGTATTAGAGAAGTGAGGGTTTCCGCGAGTCTTCCTTCAAAAGGTAAGGCATTGAATTCTACTGATAAACGAGTCTGGATAGTGACCGTGATTTTGGTGAATGGCAGTGAGGCACGGTTGCTTTCAACCCGAGGATCTCAAAGAGAGTGGGCGTCATTAGATCGGCTAACTGAATGGCTTAGAGCGATCGGTTTAGGCAATTATCATGTGATTCAGATGGAGGATCGACAATGAAATATATTTCGCTTTTCAGCGGTGGGATGGGGCTTGATCTAGGGCTTGAAATGGCTGGTTTTGAATGTTCTGTCTGTGTAGAGAATGATCCAGACGCAGTTAAGACAATAAAATACAATAAACCAAATCTTCCCGTATATGAAACCTCAATTGTTGATGTTTCCGGCGATGATCTAAAAGCATCAGGAGAGTTTACTGATGGAAATGTCCCGCTAGTTGTTGGTGGACCACCCTGCCAAGCATTTTCAGTATTTGGAAATAGATTGGGCATTGAGGATTCTCGTGGACAGATGCTATTTGAATTTGTTCGCATCATTAGTGAGACAAGGCCGAAGGTATTCTTGATGGAGAACGTCAGGGGGCTGTTATCAATGTCCATCGTTCCTGATAAATCAGGCAAATCTAAGAGTATAAAAGCACCAAAAGAGTACTTAGAAAAGGGATCTCTAGTCAGGTTGTTGTTTGAAGAATTTAATAAATTAGGCTATCACGTAGATTGCTTTGTTGTTAATTCCGTAAACTATGGTGCGCCACAGATTAGAGAGCGAGTTCTTTTTATAGGCAATCGCTTTGGACATCGTGCGATATTTCCGGTACCATTGCATAGTAATCGCCTTTCTGATGAGCTACCTCCATTTAAAACACTGGGTGATGCAATTGGAGAGAACAGCGGATTTGTCGATAATTGCCCTGACGTGATGAATTTTAGTCCAAGAAAATTGAGGTATCTTTCAATGGTGCCATCTGGAGGAAATTGGCGATCACTTCCTGTAGAGATTCAGAAAGAATCTATGGGAAAAAGCTGGCATTTAAAAGGTGGAAGAAGTGCCTATTGGAGAAAGCTTTCATTTGGCTTTCCATCCCCTACGGTTGTGACAATGCCTAATCATGCTGGTACATCAATGTGTCACCCCGAAGAATTAAGGGCAATTAGTGTTGGTGAAGCAGCAGCGATACAAGAGTTCCCAAGTAGCTGGAAGTTTCAGGGCACAACTTCATCTAAATTCAAACAGGTGGGAAATGCAGTGCCGACAAGGCTTGGTCGAGTTGCTGGTGAAGTAATCTTTGGCTTATTAGCAAAAATTGAGTGCGAAGGTAATGCTACATCTTTTGTTTGTACTCATTCTATCACTCACATTCGTCCTCATGTTAGAACACGAACATTCTGGAAAAACGGAGAGTCGTTTTCGGGAGACGTTTCATATTATCAAGAAGTAGACAATGATGAGCATGGTGAGACTCAGCTTAACTTAATCTTTGGATGAGATTAATCTATATTCATCCATTTATCTTTTTTAAAAGTTTGTACCAATTTAGTTCGTCTTCTTCTCTTATGTCGCTTTCGTATTTCTCTACTACTCCATCTTTAAATGTCTTTAACAACGAAGCAGCAGTTTCATGTATTCTTTCCTCTCTTAAGGCTTCAAGAATTCCCTGAAGAACCCACTCTTGAGTGTTAGCGTCACCATCGTTCAACCATGCCCAGAATGCCCGACCAGAATAGACGCTCACCTGATTCTGTATATCCAAAACATCGTGATTAGCTCCTCTGTTTATTCCTCTGAGAATGTCATATTTGTCTGTTAAATCTTCTTTTTTCCCATAAAAAACACCGACGACAATTTCGTCGAAAACTCCGTTGTATTCGGTAAGAATCTTGTGAAATGCAGCATTCAATTGAACTGCCATTGTGAGCTGAATAGTCCATTTTCCAGCTTTTAGAGAGAGGAGCTGTTTGGTGCCATCTTCTCGAAAAATGTAGTGATCTATTTCATTAAAGCAAGAATTGTTTAGAGGTGGATTTAATTTTCTATATGCAGTATCTAATTTCTTGGTTCCAAAGACGTTAGGAAGTATTTTCTCGTCTATTAGCTTTCCGAATCCAGTTGCATGTCCGATCATTAAATGGCTTGCAATTATTAGATTAACGAGGTCATCTAAACTATCAAGGTCATGGTAGTCATAGAGGAATGGCATCATGAATGGATTGATTGACATTGTTCCATTCAGTTGCTCCTCAAGCTTTTTCTTTCGTTGACTCACCCACCATTTGGCCCATATCTTCACATTGCTTACTACTGAAGTTTTGTCTTGCATGAATCACTAAATTCCTAATGGTGAGATGGAAGAGGCCAAGTATTGATCACTTATTATACAGAAACATCCTACGTAACACTCAATCTGGGTAGATACCTTAAAGACTATGTACAATGGCGCTATGGTGGAAAAACAGGCGATGTCGAAACGTTAGCGCGATCGTTCCAGTTGCTAAAAGGGCAACGCAATAAACCTGAAATCCATTAGGACTGAGAATTAAATAATGTCCACAACTGACCCAGCATTTGACGCTCATTACATGCGACGCTGCCTCGAACTGGCCGCACAGGCGATCGGCCACACGGCTCCCAATCCCATGGTCGGCTGCGTTATTGTAAAAGACGACCAAATTATTGCAGAAGGCTTTCATCCCAAGGCTGGAGAACCCCACGCCGAAATTTTTGCCCTTCGCGCCGCTGGAGAACAGGCGATCGGCGCAACGCTCTACGTCAACCTAGAACCCTGTAACCACCACGGACGCACGCCTCCCTGCTCCGATGCTGTTATTGCATCCGGTGTAACCCGCGTCGTCGTCGGTATGGTAGACCCTAATCCGCTCGTGGCAGGCAGCGGCATCGAAAAGATCCGATCGCAGGGCATTTCCGTCACGGTCGGCGTTGAAGAAGATGCTTGCCAGACCCTTAACGAAGCTTTTATTCACCGAATTTTGCATCAGCGTCCCTTCGGCATCCTGAAATATGCCATGACCCTAGACGGCAAAATCGCCACGACCACCGGACACAGTGCCTGGATCACCGGACCCCAGTCGCGCCATTGGGTCCATAAACTCCGATCGCAGTGCGATGCCATCCTCGTCGGCGGCAACACCGTCCGCAAAGATAATCCCCATCTCACCAGTCACGGCACCTCACCGCACAATCCCCTCCGCGTCATCCTCACCCGATCGCTTGACCTCCCCACAAATGCCAACCTCTGGGACACGCGCACCGTCCCCACGCTCATTTACACCCAAGGCAATCCAAACCCTGCGATTCAGTCTGCGATCGTGGCTCAAGGTGTCCAAATCATCTCTCTAGCAACGCTCACCCCCGATGCCGTGATGGCTGACCTCTTCGCCCAGGGCCATTCCCAAATCCTCTGGGAATGCGGCGGAACCCTCGCCGCCGCCGCCATTGCAGACCAATCGATTCAAAAAATTTATGCGTTCATCGCCCCAAAAATCATTGGCGGAACCCATGCGCCCTCCCCCATCGGCGACTTAGGACTGCTCACCATGACAAAGGCGATCGAATTGGAAAGAGTCCGTCTACAATCAATCACAGACGAAGCAACAAACAATCCAACCTCAGATATTTTGGTCGAAGGCTACCTAAAACGATCGACCCCAACGCCAAACCCCTAATTCCCGCCCTTCTCAATTCTCAATTCACCCTTCTCAATTCATCATGAGTGCTTTGGCGTATTGGAGCTTAATGACCGGAAGTCTGGGCCTGCAAGCAATAGCAGCCGGAGTAAGATTGCGCCTTCAACAGAGACAAGAACAAGCGCTTTTGCAAGAAGAGGAAGAACAATTGACCCCCTACGACTCCAGAGAAACCATCGACCCTATGGACAGCCAAGCCCAGCCAAAAACTAAATCTAATGATCCACGCTTGGTCGGGTGGGAATTCAAAATTGTTCGAGCCTCCAGCGATGTGTTTCGAGACCCGTCCGTGCTCAAACGCTTGTGCGAAGAAGAAGCCAGCGCCGGATGGATCATGCTCGAAAAGCTCGACGATCGCCGCATCCGGTTCAAGCGACCGATCGCCATGCGAGAGGTCATTCGCGCAGACCTCTTGCCCATCGACCCCTACCGCACCACATACGGCACCGCCCGATCCTGGAAGAACTGGGCGATCGCAGGCGGTGGACTTCTGCTCTTAGTCCTTCCGGCCTACTTGGGGTTCATCTTAATTAGCGACGTCATCCGCCCCGCATCGCCCACCCTCAATGTGCCAGACAACAAACCCTAGCCTCGTCTCTATGCGATCGCAGGCATTCGTTGTGACGCCAAATCCCGAATGAGAGGAAGTTTGGTTTGGATATACGCATTCAGCACCGTGGACTCTGTGGCATCCAAAATTTGGTACGATCGAAACTGGCGCAACAACCATTCGGCAAGACTGATGTCGTCAAGACGGACCAATGTACTCGCCTGACTCGATTCAACAAGGGTCCAGAGCTGACGGAGACGGATAGGATTGATTTGAGAAGTCATGACGTGGCTCCAGTGAAGGGTTGAGAAGTTGCTTCAGATTAGACTTAAGGCAGTTGCGTCGAGAAACCTTAAGAAAATATGTTGCTTCCTGGTATGTATCTTACCCCATGATAATGAGGTATTGATCACCCGTAGCGCCATCCCTTGTATTTAAAGTCATCAATCAGTTACATTCCGCAACGCTAGGCCAGATTTATCTCTATGATTGGTCCCTCAACGGGCCATATGGCTTAACATGACGCAATATTTAGATCGCATTTGTAACGAGCGCGGGTCACAAATGCGATCGTGACGGGTTTGTGAGGGTGAGTGATCCTAAAAGACCGTTGATCGCATCTAAGCGGCGGGACTTTCCGGCTCAAAGCTCAGCGATACCCCATTCATGCAGTACCGATCGCCCGTGGGGGCAGGACCGTCTTTAAAAACATGACCCAGATGTCCGCCACACTTAGCGCAATGAACTTCAGTGCGCTTCATAAAAAGTGATCCATCGACCCGCGTTTCAACTGCGCCGTCGATCGGCAGAAAGAAACTGGGCCATCCCGTCCCGCTATTAAACTTTGAGTCAGACTTGAACAACTCTGTGCCACATCCGGCGCAGGCATAGGTTCCGGAGTCATAGACTTTATCGAGAGGACTCGTTCCAGCCCGTTCAGTGCTCTCATGACGCAAAACCTTAAAGGCTTCTGGCGATAGTATCACTTGCCATTCAGCATCAGTTTTTTGGATTTCAAAATTTTTAGAGGCAGCCATCACAAATCTCCAGAGGTGGATTCAAACGTATTCTCTATTTTGCATGGTCCAGACAAGGCTCGATCGTCCGGATTTCCGATCCACATAACCGATCCATCGACTATCAAAAAATGGTTAAGCCGTCATGACTGGATGGAAATAAAACGCTAATGCCAGCACCGCATAAGCCGCTA
>JAYUJY010000270.1:0-11449 GCA_043764895.1 Synechococcales cyanobacterium
TAGGTATGAATCTATAAAGCCAAGTTCTTAGAAAGTTTATCCAGCCTAAGTCTTAGTTTGGAGAATAAAATTATTCATACCTATTTTAAGCAACGCCGATTAGCTTACCGATTGGCTTCGACCGGATTTACGATTGTTTGTGCGAATGTGCAGGCGATCGTTTTTTATTGAGAGGGCGATCGATCGTGGATTGATTTTTGTATATGGGGTCGGTTGGGAGTCATAAAAAAGCCGATCGCACCTTTACGATCGGCTTTTTAATATTTTAAAATTCAAATACTACCTATTTATATCTAACCAACCCGTCAAATCATTGACCCCCGAAAAATCAAGCAAAGCCTCACCCAAAGCCTCCAATTGCTCGATCGATAACGCATTGATTCGATCGCAAATCGTACCCCAAACTGTAGAAGAATCTTCACCCATCACCAGCCCCACCCGACGACGCAACAAACGGAAGACCATCGATCGGGCTTCTTCCTGTCGCCCTTTCTCCATACCTTTCAGTTCCCAACTCGTCATCGTCCGCATAATCTCCTCCTTTTCTCGTAAATCCATTTTATCAACAGTTGTCTGAAATTGCCGCTCCTCCTTAAAATCCAAAGGAAGATAAATATTCACAAACCTAGAAATCAACGCTGCCTTCGCAGGATTCAGTTGAAGCGTCAACAGCAGTCGTAGACACTCGACCTTCACCTTCACCCGATCGCGCTGCGCCATCCGCATTTTCGACATCAACGCCACAGCCACTGGATTATGACTGTTGACATAACTCCGCCAATTCAACCGATTAAGCTGAATTGATTTGAATCGAAAATCTAACACCTTAAAGTTTGGAAACTCTACTGTGTACGTGTCCTTCTCAGGACGATAAGGCTCATCAAACGAAAAAATAACGATCGGAAAAACATCATAAATATGTTGTTCATGCAGTCGTGCAAAATAGGTGAAAATGCGTCGATTAAAATTTGCCCGACTCGTTGCCTGTGCCTCAAAATGAATCAAAAAGTGTGTCTCTTCACCTAGTCGCGTAACCCTCGCCAATAGGTCAATAATCTTCTTTTCACCCTCCACTAAATCAATTAGATATTCCTGCTCTAGAAATATGATTGAATTTGGGTCTATTGTCTTGGCAATTTCTGGTACAAATAATTCCAGAAATTCTATGAAAAACGTAGAAATCAATTCTTTGAAGTTGTGATCGTGATCAATCAATTCAGCTTGGCTCATAAGCAATAACCTGAGAGTAGAACTACCACACTATGTTGACTAATTAGAAGCACAAGTTTACCAGATCTTAATTTCCGTTCCTCGATTTCTCCTTCTGCGTCCAAGTCAACGTAATCTCGATCGGCTCCAAAGACCCCACAATACCTCTCGTTTCAGGATTCACATTCGCAGGCGTATACTGAAGCGGACGATCGGTCATCAGATTCGCTAACACCATGCCCACAGAGCCATGTGCCGTCATCCCCGCATAGTCCGCAATGATATCCGAAGGCTTCCAACCCACAGGCAACCGATCGGCATAAATACTATTAATCACATCCCGAAATTCGATCGAATCATACACATCATTAATCACGATCGGATCATCTAAACAAACCTCCGGAAACTCCCGCATCACCTCCCGCGCCGTTTCTAACGACTGCACCGAACAAATCAACCAACACTGTCGCAACTGAGGCTGATGGTACGCGATCGCCGTTCGACAAGTCTCTGTCTTACTCACTAATAAAATTAACCCTGGATACTTCTTCGGCTGACGTTTATAAATCACAGGCCGATCGTACTTAAACCGATCGACCCGTCGCGAAATAATTGCCATCACTGTCACCACACAAAGGATAAAAATAACCAACGCTAGAACAGCAATTTTTAACAACGCAGGCGTTTCAGTCCCGATCGTATTTTTTAAAATGTCATAGGTCGCATTCCCCAGTAACGCGAGAAATAGAGAACCCACCAAAAATGGCAAAATCGTCGCAGGGCTAAAGAAGACTTCAAGGGCACGGGAAAGGTTGCTACGCATAGTCGATCGGGTTTAAATAAGAGTGGATTGAGTATTGGTCTGATTGTATGGGTAGATGGGCAATCAAGTCTGATAAAACGACTGACTCTTCGTCAAATCTTCGCGCATTCGTTCTCGAAATCCCCAGGGTAGCAGCACCTCTACATTTGGACCCCAAGCCCGAATTCGCATCACTACGTTGTTATCCCCCACCCGATGCTCAATCAAACAAAAGATATCCTGCTGCTGCTGAACCCGAGCTTTGAATAACTGCTGAAGCGAAACAGTTATAGGAACCTGCCTATCACTTTTCCATAGTCGTTCTGCCTGTTCCCAGGTAATGGGTGTAAAGAGTTTTTCCCGTTCAGTTCCTTCAATGTAATTCGCATAAAAATAACGATCGAACCGCAGGAGCAACTTTTCCAAGGGACGATAAATCTCAAACCCCAAACCCTGACCCACTTCATTCAACACTCGCTGCGGAGTCTTATCCACAAACCTCGGCGGCACACCTAAACCAGACCAGCTTTTCGGTCGCCAACTTTTTGGGACATCGCTCCAGTCGATCGCTTCCAGCTTTAAAATATGGTCTAGGCGATAGTCATACCATTCCATCAGATTCGGTTGTTGAGCTTCAATCGTCCCCGGTGTCTGTCCAAAGGCAAACAAATAGGGCGCACGCTGACAGTACTGAATACAGACTGGATAAGCGATGACCTCGTACTCTTCTTGATACAGTCGCGCACTCTGATAGGTCAACCGAATTGGAGGCACCGGATCGAGTTGCCACAGTGATTTCAATTGTCCGACGATCGTGCTCAAGCGCCCGGACAGGTCACTGGACATCACGTTTTCGATATCTAAAATAAATCGTTGTTGTCCCTGGATGGGTCCAAAAAATGGATCGGCAATCAAGGTTAATTCATTTGGGATCAATTGCTCTGCGCTGAACTCTACAGCAGAATCCAGCGTCACAAAATGAGGTAACACTGATACAAGCTGATATTTGCGTTGTTTGCCTGCACCCACAGTCTGTAACCACCCCAATTCTGCCAAACTTGCAAAGTCATTTCGCCAAGTCCGATCGCTCACATAAAAGGGGTCCGTCTCCAGCACCACTGATAGCCCTGCCGCTGCCTGTGGATATCGACACCCATACTCCCGACTCCAATGCCCAGTATCGACCCCAGCGATGTCTAAAGCTTGGACGATCGAGTGGGTGGGGAGTCCGGTGGGATGGTAGGTGTTGCGCCATTGGGCGGGGTTGAATTGATCGCTAGGTTCAATGCGGAAGTCTTCGCTGTAGAGCTTCTGTACGATCGACCAGAGACGCATTGCTTTCGATAAACTTTCGGGTTGCGACAGTCCACTGGATGCTGCAAAGTAAATCAATACATCGATCGTCGGTAAGGCGTCAAAAAGAGGGATCATGGGGTTTCATGAATTAGGGTTCCAAGGTTTAGGTTAGGTGTTGCGCTGATTTTATCTTATCTCTGGAAGGCTGGGGTTCCAGAAGGAGATCGGACGGTGAAATGGTCGATTGAATGAATGAATGGTCGATCGTCCCATAGACCGCCCAGGAATGAACTCCAGGGCCATAGCGAAAACCCGTAAGGGTTAAAGAGGAACGATCGTGTTATTTTTAGTCCCCTCGTGGGGATTCGATTGGAAACAATACAGCTTGACTCTTGATTAAAACGAAGCGAAGTCTCCCTCAATCCAACAAATCCCCGATCGCATACATCGGATCATGACTAATCGCCACCACATACTTCCCATCCAACTTCGGGTCATATACCGCCACAACCCCAAACAAATGCCCTACCCCATGGGCCACCGCAAAAGCGACCGGAAGCGACATGGGACCATTTACCCGTAATACCTTCCCCTCAACCCCACCCGCATCCACCAACTCCTGCAACCCCGTCACCGCATCCCGGACGATCGCATCATTCTGCGCCGGAGTCTCAAACCCCACCCGCAACAACGCCCCGTCAGCATTCAACTCTAAAGTCATCACATACGTCGTCATCTCAGCACTCTGACTCAAAATTAAGATAATCCTTCCAATCGTCCCACAGCTTCACTCAACGATCGCATCATCCCCACAGATTCCCCCACCTGCAACCGCTTCACCATCTCCTGATAATACCAAATCGTACCCACCTTCCCCCCGCCAAATCGTGCCCACAACTCCTCCCCAAAGCGCTCATAATCCGCCAGCAACGATCGCACATTATGCAACTTATCCGCCATCGTCACCCGTCGGACACTGACACTCGCAGTCACCACCTTTTCTAAATGTAGCAACTTCCGTTCCTTCCAAGGTGGCTTAGGCTGCACCATCGACTCCGTACAGCCATCAATAATCTCACAGACCCGATCGCCAAATGTCACCCGCACTAACTCCCGAATCACACTCCCACCTTGATCCTCAACCGCATCATGCAACAATGCTGCGATCGCCTCATCTTCATCTCCCCCATCCTCTAGCACCAGCGCTGCCACACTCAATAAATGAGCCACATAGGGTACTGGAGAACCCTTCCGCACCTGGGACCGATGTAATCGATATGTCATCACCAACGCCGCCTCAAATCGATCGCCCAGCAGTGGTTCTGGTGTTTGTAAATTCATTTTAGTTATCCTTCACTCTATAACGTCTGTGGAATAGTTAAAATATGGTCTGCCAATGCCTGAACCATGGGACGAGATGATGCATCGATATTTCGGTCGAGATGATGGACCATTCCCGTTAACAGTCCAGATTGGAACATCACGAGATCTTCGATCGCATTGTAGTCACTATAAATTCGTGCAATCACCGGAAGCTGTAACGCCTCACAAAACCGCATCCAAGGCTCAAACAACCCAACATCCCGTGACAAAATTACCGCATGAGTTCCCCCCGCCATAATGATCCGATTCTCTGGCGACATCAGCCCCCCAACATCCACGATCGTCAGCGGCTCCTTCACCTGGTCTACCCAAGTCCGATACACATCCACCTGCGCCTCAGAAAATGTTCCCTTACGCCGTTCGCGTGCCGCTAACTCCGGGTCCATTTGAGCGGTCGCATGAAACCAACTCCCTTCACCATCAGGACAAGCATTGATTTGATAAGGATAAGGTGCCCCTGATTTCCGCTTCAACGCACCAATAAAACCATTTTTAAAACAGGATTTACCTGAATGCGGTGGACCACAGAGAATAAGTTTAATCATGAGAAATCCAGCAATAAGAAGAAATCGACTAGGACAGTTTTTAGCATCTCATACCCTGGAAGAAGTCCATTCCAGATGCAAAATATTCATTCACGTACCATCTTAACCAGTAAGTTGAGGCACCAATTTACACAATCTTTGGGTTAGAACATGACCCAAACCGGGCTAGCGCCTTGGCGACCTAGGAACCTTCAGAACCTTAAACCTCACTACTGAAGGAGATTCATCATGAGCGCTGGACTGAACAAAATCACCATTCTCGGTCGTCTCGGCAATGACCCAATCACCCGAGACACCCACACCGAAACCACCGTCACTCATTTCGATGTCGCCGTAGACGAAAGCTACAAATCTAAAGCTGGAGACAAAGTTGAGAAAGTCACTTGGTTTCGTTGTGAAGCCTGGAACGGTCGTGGAAAAGCGATCGCTCAATACCTCGGCAAAGGCAATCGAATTCTCGTCAACGGTCGCATGGACTTCCGCCAATACGAAAAGACGATCGTCCTCAATGGCCAAGAAGGCACCGTCAAAATAAACGACCCCGTTCTCATCGTCGAAGACTTCAAAATCATTGATTGGAAAGACGATAACCCTGGCGATGGCTTTGACCAGGGTGAACTTTAGCTAAACCTAGACCCGATCGCATCTACGATCGGGTCTATTTTTTTGAACTCTCAAAATAATTAGACTGATAAATCCCGATCTTGTGACACGGCATCCGATCGCTCTAATTCCTTGATCTATAGGCGTTTGAAGCCGATCGATTCTGCTCAGAAGCTCTTCGTCTTGTCCTACATAAACCCCTTTTGTAGTACAAGACAGTCACACAAGCTTTAATCCAAATCGTCTTACTCCCCTAATTCATATGATGCAAACTCTCATTTCACCGATATAATCCTATTCAATACTCCAAATCAATCAATCACTATGGAATTCAGCGTTCTCACCCCCGACTTTAGATTTCAGCTTGAACAACAGTGCGATCGTCTTTCCTCTGAACGCGATGCCATTGTCCAGGCTGCTGTAGAACAGGCCACTGCGACGATCGATGCCAGTCTCGCTCACATTAACGCCCTCCTCGGAAATGCCCCTCAAGCACCTGACGTAAAGCCCTCGACCAAGGGCAAACAGAAGAAAACGATCGAAGAAGAATCTGAAGTTGCTGCGATCGCCCTTCCAATCGATCGGTCAGAGAAAGTCGGTAAGAAAACAAAAGCGTCCAAAGCTCCTAAGGCACCCAAACAACCTAAAGTTAAATCAGCTCCTATCGATACTCCTCCCTTAAAGTCTGAATTTAAGGACATGGACCTTCCTGAAGCGATTCCCAAAGTCTTCAAAAAAGATAGCGGTCGCATTTTTTCTATTGATAACGTCATTAATGAACTCTACGGTTCGATCGACTCTTCTATCCAAGCCAAAACCCGTCAACGCATTGGCGTTTCTCTTGGCCACTGTGCCATTCGCAAGGTCATCGTCCGAGTCCAATCCAGTCCTTCACTGTATCAACTGAACGCATAACCCTGAGGAGCGATCGCCATGCCCTTTACTGCCAAAGTCATCACAACTGATGAGTGGAATGCAAAGCCTCCTGTGCTGGGAGAATCACCCTTTGCCCCCACGAACCCCCTTTACATTGTGATTCACAATACCGACACACCAAATGCCCTCGAAGCTTTCTCTGAGAACACTTTGGAGGGTGCAAAGCAACTTGCCCGTGACATTCAACATTGGCATATGGACGATAACGGTTGGTCCGATTCTGGCCATAACTTCCTGAACACCACGGGAGGTTTTATCCTCGAAGGCCGACATGGAACGCTCAATGCCATCCAGCAAGGACGGTGCATCAAATCAGCCCACGCTGCTAAAGACCCCGGCAAGCTAGGTGGTGGAAATCAGTCCCCTGGTATTGAAAATGAAGGGAACTTTATGACGTTTCAAATGGAACCTAAACAGTGGGATAGCCTAGTACAACTCTGTATTTCCCTTTGCAGCTCTTGTAAAATTAGCCCTATTAATATTAAAGGCCACCGGGATTTTAGCGAGACCGATTGTCCCGGTGACTGGCTCTATAATCAGCTTCCACGCCTCCGCAAAGAAGTAACAGACCGCCTAGAGATTAACTTAAGTCGGGATGATTTAAATCAAAATCCACCTATCCGATCGTTGCAGCTTGGCTCCAACGGTGACGATGTACTGAAACTGCAAAAAGCACTTCTCGCGAAAGGGTTTAAGCCGGGAGATCTGGATGGCGTTTTTGGTGAAAATACCAGAGGTGCCGTGATGGCCTTTCAGCGATCGATTAAATCTAAGTCGATCGACGGCATCGTCGGCCCAAAGACTCGCTTGGCGCTTAACCTTTGACTTCATTGCCATCAACGCCCTAGGCTTATCTTTCTCAAGTCAGGGCGAAAATCATCGCTGTTCGGTCGGCACCAACCACACCAGCCATCTATCCAACTTTCCTAAGCATTAGCAAGGAAATATTCTCCTTACTAATGTACATTCTTGTGACAATTTGTTATCTGTCCGAATTGATATAAAAAATTGATTAATTTATCTTATAACTAGGTTGTGAGGATATTTTGTCTGAAACAAAATCCTGAATTCATCATTCAGTTACCCATCCTTCTATAATGCAAGACCCTCTTAAATTGACCGAGACATACAAGCCCAAAATTGATGCCAACATATTGCAAAATTTACATCAATCTCGCCACACCTATCGGCTTGCAATATTCATTTTCTTGTATCTATTCTCACTCAGTTTAATTGGAAGTCTTTCTCTCTTTCAAATTGAGTGGAATGCTTTTTTCTACTTGCCAATTTATCTTCTGGCCGCCGCTTCTCTCCATGGAATTAGCCTCTTCACTCACGAGGGTGTCCATGGTATTCTGAGTCAGTCCCCGGCCTGGAATCGTGCATTGAGTATGCTCTGTGCGTTACCTGTGCTTCAAAATTATGCGGCTTACCGAGTTTTACATCTCAAGCATCATACTCATTTGGGACAACCGGGAGATCCCGATCGCTATAAAAATTATACCCAATGGTCAATTCTAGAATTCCTTATGCATTGGGGACGATTAATCATGGGTTATCCCATTTATATTGTTACTATTCCAATTTTAGGATTGCAACAAGGAAGTTGGACTGATCGGTTTTGGATTGCGATCGAAATGGCGCTGTTAATGAGTGGGATTTGGGGCATTTTGCAACTGAATGTTGCACCCGAAATTCTCATTCATGGCTGGTTGATGCCAATGGTTTTAATTAATTTTATGGTGAATGTACGAGGAATGAGTCAGCATACTTTGTTGGAGGAAGAAGAAGATTTAATTCGGGGAACTCGAAGTATTTTGACCCATCCGATCGTAAAGTTTTTCATTTGCAATGAAAACTATCACCTTGAACATCATCTCTATCCTGCGGTGCCTTGGTACAACTTACCCAAACTGCATCAATTCATTGAGCCAGAATTAAGAAGTCAACAAGCCCCCTTCATTCCGTCTTATACCTCGTTTGTCCGCGAATTTGTGACAACCAGTTTCGATCGTCTTCAACCGTTCAGTCGCCCGTAAACCCTACCCTATCTGCGATGCTAATCCAAGAACGTCAAATTACCATCTTCAATTCCCGCTGTAACCCTGTCCTTCAGGGCGATCACTTCGTCGAAGTTATTTCTCAAATCACTGCGAAGTATAATTTCCAGGAGCATCCTTATCTTCTTTGGATGCAGGCTAACTCGACCAGCCGATCGCAGTTCTGCCAGAGTCAACTTGGGTTTCGTGAGGCTGTCGAGTCTTTCTCTCAGGCGATCGCTGCCGTCATGGCTCGGGTTCCTAGAGTTGAAGATAGATTGATGTTGATCAATAATCTGGCAGAAGAACATGGTCATGGTCATCTGCTTCGATCGCATAAATATACCTTTAGGCAATACTTAGTTGCCCTAGGTGCTACCGAGGCAGATTTACAAACCCCAGTTCCGATCGGAGTTCTGGGATTTAATCAATCCATTCTTAACTATTTTCTGGTCCAGCCTGCCGAATTCAGTGCAGCCCTGCTCGGAATGATTGAACATCTGTACATTGGAATTAGTCAAACGATTGCTAAAACGATTCACAATCGAGGTTGGACGGTTCCTGGAAATCAGTCTCGCTATGCTGTTCATGAGATTTTAGATGTCGAACATTCTCGCGAATTATTCAAAATCAGTGAACCGTTTTGGCAGGAAGGGCGATCGTCATCACGCGCGGGAATTATTCAGGCTATGAATTTGGCCGCCTATTATTTCTGGAATTTATATCAAGATCTACAACCGATCGGAGCCTTACGAGATGGAAGTCACCTCTGAATTATCCTTTTCTCAAGTTCGGGAAGATCCAAAAACGGATTTGCGCGTGGTGGAACGGTTAGCAACGAAGCTCGATCGCCCCCTGAGGGTGTTGCTGGTGGCGTCTGGTGGCTGTACTGCGCTGAGTCTTCTGAGTCATCCATCTATTGCACATATTGATGCGGTTGATGTGAATCCTGCGCAACTGCATTTAGTCGAACTTCGTCGCAGTGCGATCGCGACACTTCTGATTTCTGAACAATTTGAACTCATGGACATTATGCCTGCAAGTTCGATACAGCGACTTGAACGCTACAAGCAATTACGATCGGTGCTGCCTTTTGAGAGTCAAATCTTTTGGGATGAACGATCAGACCAAATCGCATTCGGGGTCAATGGCATAGGAAAGTTCGAGCAATTATTTCGACGACTTTCAGCGCAAGCTAAAGCGTTAGGGTTAGACCCATTGCATCAACCGAAATCTTCGATCGAGCATCCGCAATGGAATGCGTTGTTTGAATCCGTGTTTGAGCGATCGGCATTGATTTCAGCCTTTGGTGAGGCTGCGGTTAATTATTCGATGGATCGAAGTTTTGGTGAACATTTTGCGGATGTGTTTGCCCAAGCGTTAATTAAATTTTCACCCCTAGAGAACTATTTTCTGACTCAAGTGTGGGACGATCGCTACGCATCCGATGCAGATGGCCTCCCTTGTTATTTGCAATCGGATTACCAATCAAAAATACTGAACTTGGGACTCGATCGGATCCAGCTTCATCTCGGCAGTTTTCCAGAACTCATGGTGACATTAGGAATGTCTCAGCCCTATGACCTGATCCAGTTTTCCAATATTTCCGATTGGATGCCTATTCCAGAACTCAAGACACTCCTGAAAAATGCATCTCAATGTCTGACCTCTGGCGGCGCTTTGATTGGGCGACGACTCAATGGCGACCATCATCTGGGTGATCTGATGGATGGATTTGTCAAGGTCGATCGCTCATTCAGTCATTCGCTAAAAACATCAGATCGATCGTTTTTTTATTCAGAAATTGTAGTGGGATATCGTCCATGAATATCGAATGTTTATGGCATAAAACACGTCTTCAATTTCAGTCCCAAATTGCTTCTCTAGAGCAGTTTGCAAGTTATCCTTGGGGTAATGATTATTTCAAAATAGACCATGGAAATGATTACTTTGCCTTTTTCGATCGTTTGGGCGAAGTTGATTACTATGTCTTTCTAAGTGAACAGCGGCAAGTGCTTGCTGTTGGTGCAGGGATTCTCAGAACGGTTCGCGATCGTCTGACAGCCCCATCACAAGCCACCTGGTATCTTTGTGATCTAAAAGTTCATCCTCAGCATCAAAACCAGCGGTTGTCGTTGCGATTACTACGCCATGCGATCATTCTGGGACAGCCAAGATGCGATCGAGGCTATTCAATTTCGATGGATCCTGTACCGGGTCAACCGAGTCCATGGATTAGAATCCTTGAGAAGTTGAGCATCCTTCCCTTCCGCTATAGTTGTGCGCTTAATTTATATAGCCTGAGTGCCGATCGCCTCACAGAAATTCTCCCAACTCTTCAACAAACCTATGGCAAAATTGGCTATCGATCGCTTCGGGGCAAAAAAGATTTGCGACTTCAAAGAACCCATAGCAACATCCCACTTCTGCATTTAGAATGGGGTGATGCGCTGCTGGATGAAGAAAATCTTTTCTGGGAACCGTTTCCTGACTATCTTCATCTGTTCTGTACTCCTGCGGGTAGTCCGATCGCCCAGCATTTGTCCAACCAATCGATCGTGCCTTCCGGGACGGCAAGTGTAGTGAGTCGTGGGATGGAAGAGTGTGACTGGAACTTCATCATGACAAGTGAAATT